>JAZQUR010000085.1:0-119323 GCA_045631425.1 Treponemataceae bacterium
ATCAAAAGCTACATTGATAAGTACATCTTCTCCAAAAATTGAAGATGGTAAAGTTTCTGTGGGTTTTAACAACATTAGAGTGGGGTTAAAAGTTGTAATTGCTGTTGAACTTTACGAAATCTCGGCTTCTAATAGCAAAAATCTTATTTACGTTGGGGAGTCTGATATTTTTACAGTGAAAAATACTAAAAATTCTGTACAAGTAAAATTGGAAAAAGTCCAATCGGGCGAATCTGATGACACAGGAAATTTAGAAGTGATTTTGGAGGATTTTTCATTTTTTACACAAAATAATGGTGTAGGCGATATCCCTGTTGAAACTGGGTATGTGAAAACTGATGAATATATCCAAGTAACTGTAAATGATACAACAGATCTTTGGTCATATTATGTAAAAACTAAGGCTGAAAGAAGTTTTGAGCCAGGAAAAAACTACAAAGTGTCAGTAGACTTAAAAGCAGACGAAAAAACTGTTATTGAAGTTTCAGCCAACAGAGCGGATATGTATTTTACAGTAGGAACAGAGTGGAACACATTTTCATTTGAAACTGGACTCATTCAGATGGAGGAAATCAGTCAAATATCAATTGGGTGTGGTTTGTCAAAAAATACATACATAAGAAATCTCATAATTGAAGAATACACTTCTATTTTGCCAACTTTAAGTTTTAATATTGAAACATACGGAATCCAAGAATATTTGAATTCTGATATAGATGAACCAATTCTTCAAGTAGAAAGGGTGTTTGATGGAACAGGTATGAAAGAACTTGGTCATAAACTAAAACTAAATTCTACAGGTGTAACATTTCAAATTCGAAGCTATGGAATGCCTAATCAATTAAACGTGGCAAACTTTGAAATGGAAACTGCAAATGAATTGTTAACTTCCGCTCCAAAAAAAGTAGATACAGATTTTTCTTCGAATTATGCAAATTCTTGGATTGACGGAAGTGAAATCACTCCTAATAATGTAAGACGTGCTGTGTATTTCCCTTTATATGCAGATGAAATTGAAGATTTTGAAAACATAGAAGCAACTTCAGCTAATAATCAAAATCTTGTTCCTTGCGCTATAGAAGGCTTTTTGCAAGAATATGGGGAAGTTCCAGAACATCCAATTTATATTCGTGGGTTTGGAATTTCTTCTGCATCAAATTTGGAAAATACTGGAAAAACTTTTGCTATAAAAGTTGACGATAATTTTTATAAGAGCTATGAACTTCCTTTTTCTGCGGATGTAAAAAATTTGACTCCAAATAGTGAAGTAGTATTTGATGTTCTTTTGGCAAATGATTTTGATCAAAATAATGTTGGAAATACTTTTAATTGGAATGATTGTACAAGATTTTTATACAGTACAGAATCACGCAAAGAATTTGCTGATGGACAACTTGAATTTTATTGTGGAACTTCAACTGATGATAATCCAACTTACAATTTGAAAAATATTTCTAATGATGAAATTAGAGGAAAAATAATTTTAACTCCAAACTTGAAAGTTGAAATTGTTGTAGCAGAAGAATAATCCTACGCCAGATTGGAATGGTTTTTGGCTCGCCAAAAAGTCCGAAGGACCGAGCCTCTGGCGGGCCATGGAAAGCTGGACCCACGTGAGGAAAGAGGTTCGTCCTAATTATTTTCAAAAGTTGCGTAAATCTGATTTATGGATTCGGTGTAAATCCCCGGTTTGTCGTAGACGATCAAGTTTTCGTGGATTTTTAATCGTGGATTTCCGTTTTTTCGGGCTTCTATCAAAACGAGATTTGGTTCTTTGCCTAAAAATGGAGAAATTAGCTGCATTTCCTTTGGCTCGATTTTGTGATTTATCAGGGCGTTAAAAATCTCTGGGATACGAAAAGGTTTGTGAATCATAAAAAATTTGCCGCAAGGTTTTAGCAAATAATCTGCCGCTGAAATTATATCCTCAAGGTTGCACAAGATTTCGTGACGGGCGATGGATTTTGCATCAGATGGATTTTGCTTTCCGTGCTCATTTATCATGTAAGGCGGATTTGTAACAACAACATCAAAACTGTGTTTTGCAAAATTTTCGGAAACAGACTTAATATCACCCTGGATAATTTTGATTTTATCGCCCAAATTGTTCAAAGCAACACTTCGCTGAGCTAAATCTACATTTTCAGCTTGGATTTCTAGCCCTGTTAGAGATTTTGCCCGAGATTTTGTCAGTAACAGCGGAATAATCCCGTTTCCAGTTCCCAAATCAATAACATTTTCACCATTGCGAATTTTCTCAAATGCAAAATGGCTTAAAAGTACTGCATCAATTCCGAACTTGAAGCGGTCTGAGTCTTGAATAATTTTGTATCCGTTTTTTAATGTATCAACAATTTCCATCAAGTGGATTATAAAAAACTTTCTTGATTTTGTCAGTATTTCTAAAAATTATGTGTTGGAAAAGTTGTGCCACAGAGGAAATCAATTTGTATTAATTTAGTTTTTAATTTTGATTATGGAAAACTTACAAAAAAAAACGATATTCTTTTTATCATCTAACTCTATTCAAACATTATGAATTGTGGTTATCCCTTGAAGAACCTACTTTTTTATGATAAAGTCGAGATAGGGGGAAACATGAAAGTAGCAATCTTTTTTGGTTCAAAATCAGATACAAATACAATGAAGGGAGCTGCCGAAGTTTTAAAAACTTTTGGTGTTGAATACAGTTCTTATATCCTATCTGCTCATCGTTCTAGTGAGCTTTTACATGAAACAATCAAAAAATGTGAAGCCGAAAACGTGGAAGTTATTATTGCAGGAGCTGGACTTGCAGCTCACTTACCAGGCGTTATTGCTTCTATGACTGTTTTGCCAGTTGTAGGCGTTCCTCTTGAATGTATGTCTATGGATGCAAAAGGAAGAAGCTCAAACGGTCTTGGTGGAATGGACGCACTTTTATCAATTGTGCAAATGCCAAAACAAATTCCTGTTGCAACTGTTGGAATTAACAATGCGGGAAATGCAGCTTATCTTGCTGTGGAAATTCTTGCTATCAAATATCCTGAATTAAAAGAAAAACTTCTTGCATTTAGAAAGCAACTTGCAGATGAAGCCAAAGAAAATGGCGGACTTGGGGTTGATTTATGATTGATTCTAAATCAGAAAAAATCCATGAAAAATGTGGAGTAATGGGCGTTTTTCTTGATAAATCATCTTCTTCAAATGTAGCGGTGGAAACTTGTTATTACGGTTTGCTTGGTCTTCAACATCGTGGTAAAGAAGCTTCTGGTATCGCTGTTTGCAATGGTGGCAAAATATACACAAAAAAAGCATTGGGAAATGTTTCTTCTGTTTTTTCAAAAGATGATTTTGCCATGAAAGGAAATGTTGCTTTAGGTCACGTTTTGTATTCTAACGAAAAAGTAGAAGAAAAAAATGTTGAACCTGTTGTGATTTCATCTCTTTATGGTGATTTTGCTGTTGCTCACAATGGTGCCTTAACAAATTATGCTGAACTTCGAAAAAATATTTTAGAATCTGGTGAATCTTTTGTTTCAGAAAGTGAATCAGAAATTGTTGCAAAATTGATTGCAAAGAATTCTAAAAATCGTTTTGAAAAGTCTTTAACTGAAGCTGTAAAACACTTGGAAGGCTCTTTTGCTTTGGTTGTTGCCAAAGAAGATGCCTTGATTGGTGCTAGAGATACTCGGGGCATTCGGCCTCTTGTTCTTGGAAAATTGAAAAACGGTTGGGTTTTGGCAAGTGAAACAAGTGCTTTGGATGCAGTAAGCGCAGAGTTCGTTCGGGACGTAAATCCTGGTGAAATCGTGATTATTTCCGAAGACGGCGTTTTATCTTTTGAATTTGGTGATAATAAAGTTAAGCAAACTTGTCTTTTTGAATATGTTTGCTTTGCTCGTCCAGATTCTGTGATTGACGGCATTTCTGTTCAAGAAGCTCGTCTACGTCTTGGCGCCACTCTTGCAAAAGAATGTCCTGTGGAGGCTGATGTTGTAATCGGTGTTCCAGATTCTGGCTTAGGCGCCGCAATGGGATATTCAAATGCTTCTGGTATTCCTTTTGCTTTGGGAATTGTTAAAAATCGTCACTTGGATACAAAAACAGTTTCTCCAAAATCTGATAGCAACTTTTTTATCAAATTAAATGTTGTAAAATCAGATATTGAAGGAAAACGAGTTGTGATTGTAGATGATACTTTCCCAAGTTTACAAACTGCAACACATCTTGTATCTTTACTAAAGAAAGCTGGTGCAAAAGAAATCCATTATCGTGTGGCTAGCCCAATGATAAAAAGTCCATGTGTTTTTGGAATTGATATTCCAAGTGGAAAGCATGAGCTTGCAAAAAACTTTTCTGAAGTTGAATTGGCAAAAGAAATTGGAGCTACATCTATTGGTTTTGTTTCAGTTGATGGAATCTTGTCTTCTATTGAAGATATTATCCCAGAAAATTTTGGATATTGTTCAAATTGTTTTAGATAAATTTTAGACTTTTAGTCTGTAATATTAGGAGAAAGAAAGAATGGCTATAGATTATAGACAATCTGGAGTTGATGTTGAAGAAGGTTACCGCGCTGTTGGTAAGTACAAAGCTCACGCAAAACGCACAAGTATTCCAGGCGTGTTAAACGGTCTTGGAAGTTTTGCTGGAATGTTTGAAGTTCCTGCAGGAATGAAAAATCCTGTTATGGTTTCTGGAACAGACGGTGTTGGAACAAAACTTGATATCGCTTTCGAAATGAAAAAATACGATACAGTGGGAATTGACTGTGTTGCTATGAGTGTAAACGATATTTTGTGTACTGGTGCAAAACCTCTATACTTCTTGGACTACGTTGCTTGTGGTAAACTTGATTCTGATATCGCAGCTGATTTAGTAAAAGGTGTTGCAGACGGTTGTGTAGACTCAAACTGTGCTTTGCTTGGTGGTGAAACTGCTGAAATGCCAGGTTTCTACGACGAAGGAAAATACGATATTGCTGGTTTCGGTGTTGGAATTATCGAAAAAGAAGATGTTGTAACTGGTGCAAATATTGAAGAAGGTGATGTAATCATTGGTCTTTCTTCAACAGGTGTTCACTCAAATGGTTTTTCATTGGTAAGAAAACTTGTTACAGATTATGACACACCATTTAATGGAAAAACAATTGGGGAAGCTTTACTTGAACCAACTCGCATTTACGTTCGTCCAGTTCTTGCTATCTTAGAAAAATTCCGTTCTAGTGTACACGGTATGGTTCACGTAACAGGTGGCGGATTTTATGAAAATGTGCCACGTATGTTCCCAGAAGCAAACAAAAAACGCGAAGAAGCTGGTAAAGCTCCATTAATTTCTGTTTTCAAAAAAGGTTCATGGGAAATTCCTGCAATCTTCACAGAACTTGAAAATCGTGGTGCTGCAAAAGAAAGAATGTTTAACACATTTAACATGGGAATTGGCTTTATGTTAGCTGTAAAAGCTGACCAAGCAGAAGAAATTGTAAAAGCATTTGCTGATTTTGCTGCAAAAGATGAAGGTCGCTGTTCAACAATGAAAGCTTCTATTATCGGTAAAGTTGTAGCAGCTTCTGGAAAAGCTGAAACTCAAGAAGAACAAGTTCTTTTTGAAGACTAGTTTAATATCAATTTGTTAATCTAAAGCCCAAAACTCTAGCTTTTCGTTGGTGGATGGGTGAATAAAAGACAAATAAAAGCTGTGAAGCATTAATCGCTTTGCAGCTTTTTTATTTTCAGATGGATTTCCTTTTCCGTAGCCGTACAAATCATCGCCTAAAATTGGAGAGTGAAATCCTTTTTCGTGGGCAGAGTGAAGTCTAAGTTGATGAGTCCTTCCAGTTAGGGGAGTGTATTCTACAACGGGATTTCGCTGTCTTATCAAGTCAATTTCTTCTGATTTTGAAATTCTAAAACATTTTATAGCTTTTTTACTTTCTTCCAAGGATAAAACTCGCCATTGAGTAAGCCCCTCTTTTCCGTAAACTTCATCGTAAATCTGGTGAGGACGATTATCCACATCAAGTCGGAATTTTAGCTTAATATCACCTTCAAGAGGTTTTGAGGTGCCGAGAGTTTTTGTAACAGTTACACCATCCCCGATTTTGATTGAATCTGCCAAAACCGCGAAATATTTTTTATCTACTTTTCCTTCCATAAATTGAATGGAAAGATTTCGGTGAGCTTCCGCATTAAAGGCTAAAACCAAAAGTCCAGAAGTGTCCATATCCAAGCGATGTACAGAAGGTTGGGGAATGCAGCCTTGCGGTGAAAGTTCGTACAAAAAACGAAGACGAGTTGTTACAGAATCAAGCTTGTCTTCTCCGCGGCCCGGAATTGATAAAAGCCCACTTTGCTTGTTGATGACGCAAATATCCTCATCTTGATAGAGAATCTCTAAGCCCAAAATATGGGGCAAAATAAAAGAGCATTTTTCATCACAAGGATGATAAAAACTTTTATGATGTTTTGTGGCAGATTTGTTTTCTGGGCCGTAGTAAAATTCTGCCACGGAAATTGGTCGTAGCCCAAGTCGGAAAGCCTCGGATAAAAGTTTTGGCGCACAACATTCGCCGCAACCTGTTGGAGGAAGTTCTCCTTCATTTACAATTTCTGAAAAAGTTTTTTTGCTACCGTTAAATGTGTAAAATTCGTATAAATCAAAAATATCTTTCATAGATTGATGGGAAAGATTTTTTCGCTTTGTTTTTAGTTCTTTTAGTGTTTCATCTAGGGTGATGTCAATTTTGTCTTGGGATTTGTTGATTTTTTGAGTGTGTTCTAACTGAGATATTTTATCAGTTAAGAGATGGATTTCTTTGTCAGAGTCTTTTATAAGTTGATTAAAAGCATTTTCATCCAAAAGTGGTGGGGCCCAAGTTTTCACTTGCCAAATGCTGTTAAACTGTCCGGAAAAGGCTTTCAGTGTGTGAAAGTTTCCAGAAACGTCTTTTGCTACGAGGACCCCAAACATTATGCCAAGATTTTTTTCATAAAGATGATTTAGAGAAAGTTTTGGATTTGGAGTTTCCCCATTTTCTATTGCATAAAAATCAACAGACTGATAGGAATCAAGTTTTTCCATAAGAGAAAGACATTCAGTTTTTGCAAGTTCTTCGTTAAAAGGCGGAAACATAGGTTTTAATATACCCTAGAATCGATTTTTTTTCTATGTTGGTAAACTACTGTCTTCGAAAAAATCTAAGTTTTACAAAGCACTTATTTATTCATAAAATTTGATATCAGAATCGTAGTAGGTTTTCCAAAAACTAATAAAATCAAAGTAATAACTTTGCATTATTGAAAAAATTCTGGATAAATCTTTTGATGGGATTTTACCTTTGTTGTGTGCAATTTTAAATGAACCATTTGATAAAACCCAAATTTTTGTATCATTTTCAGATGGGTTTCCTTTTGCTATGTGAAAATGAATTGGTTCACTATTTTCATTTGACCAAAAATATATTTTGTATCCTAAAGTTCTGATATAAATTGGCATTAAGCTATTTCCGCAGCATCAAAATTTCTAAGAGCAGTAATTGCAGGATAAATTTGTTTTAAGTATTCTTGAAAATATCGATTTTTTTCTTCATCGAAATTACTATGAATAATATCTCCATTGTTTTGAAGTAGTATTGATTCTGCTGTATTTTCATCTTCAAAACAAACATCATTGTCTGTATATGAAATGTAAATTCCATCTTTTGAGCAAAATTGCTTTCTCATAACACTATCTCCTATAACTAAAAAATACAACTACTTGCAATTTAATGCAAGTCTCTTTTTTTTTCTATGTTGGGAAACTACTGTCTCCGAAAAAATCTAAGGAACCTTAAACTTTATCACTAGGCATAGCCCCGATTGGAAGCCCGTAGTTCCCAAGGGATGAAGTTCCTTGGGAATGAGCCGAATAGGCGTTCTCGCAACGAGCATGAAATGCGAAGTTTCAAGCGAGGCTGGAAAGCGGGTTGGGAACCAACTGCTCTAGACTAGAAAATTACGTCCTGTAATTTTCTAGTCTGCGAGAATTTTCTAGCGATAATTCTCGCTTAGCTTTAATCGGACGTCCATGTCCGACATAAAAGAAAATGAAAAAATCCCATCTTACTGAATTCCCAATTCTTAATTCTTAATTAATTTCCGTTTTCTTTTCTCATATTTTTTTGTATCTTTATAGATATTGATTTTTTGCGTAAATATTCAAGAAATATGCATAAAATACTTGATAAATATGCATAAAAATGCAATAATCTGCATAAACTTACAGGGAAAACAAAATGTTATTCTCTTTTGAATCTGGGAGGATTCTAATGAAAAAGCTACAGGGCGCATTTACTGCCCTAATTACACCAATGTTTGAAGACGGGGAAATTGATTACGAAGGTTGGAGAAAACTTATCCAATTTCAATTAGAGCAAGGAATTTCTGGTCTTGTTCCTCTTGGCACAACTGGTGAAACTCCAACTCTAGATGAAACTCCAGAAGAAGACAAACTTATTGAAATCGTAATTTCTGAAGTAAAGGCATATAATGAAAAAATGGCTGCAGAAGGAAAATCTCGTAATGTTCCTGTGATTTTAGGCTGTGGCTCAAACGACACTAGCGACGCTGTAAAATATGTTGAACGTGCAAAAAAAATGGGTGCTGACTACGCTTTGGTTGTAAGTCCTTACTACAACAAGCCATCTGATGAAGGTATTTTCCGCCATTTTGAAGCTGTTTCAAAAATCGGTATTCCAATTATTGTTTACAATATTGCTGGTCGTACTGGAAAAAATATTTCAACTGATTTATTATGTCGTATCGCAGAACTTCCAAACATCGCCGGTGTAAAAGAAGCTTCTGGTGATATGAATCAAATGATTGACGTAATTGCTCGTGTTGCAAGAAAGAAACCTGATTTCTGTGTTTTAAGTGGAGATGACTCTCTTACTTTGCCACTAATCGCAGCTGGTGGAGACGGTGTTATTTCTGTTGTTTCTAACTTGGCTCCAGCGATTGTTACTGAACTTTGTGAAACTTGTCTAAAGGGCGATTTTGAAAAAGCTCGTGAAATTCAATATCGCTTAATGCCTTTCTTTAAGGCTGCCTTTGTTGATGGTAACCCAACTTCAATCAAATATGCCATGAAACTAAAAGGTCTTCCTTCTGGTGGCATGAGACTTCCTTTGGTTGAAGTAAACGACAAGGCAAAAGAAATTATCAAAAAAGCACTTGAAGAGTGTAATTTATAAAAATCAACTAACTTAAGGATTAAGAAGATGGAAAAAATTAAGGTTGGTGTTTTAGGTGCTACTGGTATGGTAGGACAACGCTACATTGCAAACTTGGAGAATCACCCTTGGTTTGAAGTAACTTACGTTGCTGCAAGTCCTCGTTCTGCAGGTAAACTTTACAAAGACGCTGTAGCAGAAAGATGGCTTATTGGTGCAAATATTCCAGCAGGTGTTGCAAACTTAACTGTACAAGACGCAAATGACGTTTCAAAGGCAGCTGGTCAATGTAAATTTGTTTTCTCTGCTCTAGAAATGGATAAAGAAGCTATTAAGGCTTTGGAAGACGCTTATGCAAAAGCTGGTATTCCAGTTGTTTCTAATGCAAGTGCCAACCGTTGGACAGATGATGTTCCAATGTTAATTCCAGAAATCAATCCACATCATACTGATGTTATTGCTGATCAAAAAAAGAACCGTGGTTACGACAAGGGATTTATTGCTGTTAAACCAAACTGTTCTTTGCAATCATATATGGCACCAATTTTTGCTCTACAACAAGCTGGTTATCCAATCAAAAAAATGATTGTTACAACTATGCAAGCTGTTAGTGGCGCTGGTTATCCTGGTGTTTCATCTTTCGATATGATTGACAACATTGTTCCATACATTGGTGGTGAAGAAGAAAAAACTGAAAAAGAATGTCTAAAGATTTTAGGAAGCGTAAAAGACGGAAAAATCGAAAATGCACCAGCTCCTTTAGTTGCTGCACACTGTAACCGTGTTGCTGTAATTGATGGACACACAGCTTGTGTTTCTCTAGAATTCGATCTTCCAGAAGATAAAAAACCTTCTCTAGAAGAAATCGAAAAAATCTGGACATCTTTCCGTGGCGTTCCACAAGAATTAGACTTGCCAAACGCTCCAGTTCAACCAATTCACGTTCGTCACGAAACAAACAGACCTCAACCTCGTCGTGATAGAGAAACAGACAAGGGTATGGCTGTTACAGTTGGTCGTTTAAGAAAATGTCCTGTATTTGATATTCGCTTTGTTGCTCTAAGCCACAACACAAAACGTGGTGCTGCTCTAGGCGGTATCTTAAACGCAGAACTTCTAAAAGCAAAGGGATTTTTTGACAATCTATAATCCTTGGCTATAAAACGAATAAAGCCGATGTTTTACAAATCGTAAGACATCGGCTTTTTAGCTTTTTAAGAACTTGATGTTCTTTTTGCTATTTCTTGGCTTAATATCCTTTTACACCGTCTAAGCTTTCATCATCTGTAATCCAATCTGCTACAGTGATTTTTCTAAACTCATCTTTTGTATCGCGGATATACACATATTCGATTCCCGCGTTAATAACTTGGCGTTTACACATGCCGCAGCAATTTCCGTTGCTTACATAGTTTCCAGTTGAAACTTCTTTTCCAACAAGATATAAGGATGAGCCAATCATTTGGTCGCGACTTGCACTGATAATTGCGTTTGCTTCAGCGTGAACACTGCGACACAATTCGTAGCGTTCTCCTCGTGGGATATTTAGTTTTTCGCGAATACAAATCCCTAAATCAGAACAGTTTTTTCTTCCCCGTGGAGCACCTACGTAACCAGTAGAAATAACTTCATCATTTTTTACGATAACTGCCCCGTAGTGGCGGCGTAAACAAGTTCCTCTTTGTGAAACTGTTTCTGCTAAATCAAGATAGTAATTGTGTTTATCACGTCGTTCCATAAAAACTCCTAATGTAATTTAAGGTAGAAGATCTAAAAGATATTGATTTTCAGGATAAAGTTCCAAAGCTTTGTTGATATAATATCTTGCTTTTTCTAAATCCTTTTCTTCTATGTAAACGTAAGCTATTGCACTGTAGGCATAATAATAATCAGCGTTATCCATGCGATACTTTTTGTTAGTTAACAGCTCATTTAAACATTCTAAACCTTCTTTGTAATTACAGAAAGGGGCTGGAGTAAAAATATTTTGAGAATTGTTAATATAAACCGCAGTTCCATAGTTTGGGTCTGTGTTAATTATTTTTTGTGAAAGAGTTTTGATTTTTGGTCCCTGTGAAATTGCATAAGCTGTGTTTTTAATGATGCAGTTTTGGCTAATGCATTCTGCTTGTGTTAACATTGCTTCATGCATATTTTCTGTTTTTAAGATTTTTTTGCATCTATCGATTGCTGTATCAAAATATTTTCCTGCAAGATCAAAGTTGTTTTTTTGACGGTAGATTTTGCCCATGTAAAGTTCAGCTCGTGCAAGCATAATTTCTTGTTCGTTGCCTTTTGCTGTTGCTTTGATTTCTGCTACAAGATTTTCATACATAGGAAGATAATATTCCAATGTTCTATTTGAATCGTTTAAGGATTCTTCACGAAATACATAAAAACTATCTGGATAAACGATAGTAATTGATGTTTGTCCAAATATCAAAGTTAGGTTAAATAATATGATTGTAAATAAGATAAGTTTTTTTAGAGTTTTCATAGCAATAAACTAATCAATTTCTCACAAAATAACAAGTTCTTGTAAGGGAAATCTTAAAGATGAGTGATAGGGAAAAAGATTACGAAATGGGGAAAATTTAACAATAAATATGTATTTTTATATCAATAAAATTATATAGAATACTTCCCACAAAGTCCGAAAAGTGATAAAATCAGAATACAATCGGATAAGTTCGATTTAAATTGTTTTGTGGTGATTTTCCATTACAAAACACAACAAATTGTAAATTTTTTTATAGGATGGTATACCATGGGAAATAAGGTAACTATTATCGGTTCTGGTAGCGTAGGTTCTACAATCGCTTATACAATGGCTGTTCAAGGAACTGCTTCTGAAATCGTAATGATTGACATTAACACAGAAAAATCTCTAGGAGAAGCTTTGGATATTCGTCAAGGTACTCCATTTTTAGCACCATGTTCAATTTATGCAGGAAGTTATGAAGACGCAGCTGATTCTGATATTGTTATTTTAACTTCAGGACTAGCTAGAAAACCTGGGCAAACACGTCTAGACCTTGCACAAGCAAACGTAAATATTACAAAACAAATTATTCCTCAAATCACAAAAGCAGCTCCTAATGCAATCTATGTAATTGTTGCAAACCCAGTAGATATTCTTACATATCAATTCATTAAAACATCTGGTATTCCAGAAAACAGAATTATCGGTTCTGGTACAATCCTTGATACAGCACGTCTAAGAGCCCGTCTTGCTGAATACTACAAAATCAACCAAAAAAATGTTCACGCATACGTATTTGGTGAACACGGTGATTCATCATTCGTTCCATGGTCACTAGCAAATATTTCAAACATTCCAGTTGAAAAATTTGAAGAATGTATGACTCAAAGTGATAAACTTATTCCAACTCTTGTTTACGAAGAAGTTGAAGAATATATGCGTAAATCTGGTGGAAAAGTTATCAAAAGAAAGGGTGCTACTTTCTACGCTGTAGCAATTTCTGTTTGTCACTTGTGTAAATGTATCTTCAACGGAATGGATACAACTCTAACTGTTTCTACAATGATGCACGGTGAATATGGTATCGAAGATGTTGCACTAAGTACTTTAGCTGTTGTTGGTAGAGATGGTATCTCTGGAAGACTAAACGCTCCATTAACAGATGAAGAAGTTGTAAAACTAAAGAAAAGTGCTGATACATTGAAAGATATTATCAGTCAATTACAATTCTAATATCAAATATAGGGCTTTTGTTGCAAAATGCAATTAAAGCCTTTTTTGCTAAATAAATACACAATTCTTAAAAGGAAATATTATGGAATACAGAGTTGAACACGATTCAATGGGCGAAGTAAAAGTTCCAGCAAATAAATACTGGGCAGCTCAAACAGAACGTAGCCACGAAAACTTTAACATCGGTGTTGGTATTGAAACAATGCCACGTGAAATCACAAAAGCTTTTGGTGTTCTAAAAAAAGCTGCTGCAATGGCAAATAACGCACTAAAACCAGAAAAAATGACTGCCGAAAAATTAGATGCTATTTCTAAAGCATGTGATGAAGTTATTTCTGGTGAACTTTTCGATCACTTCCCACTTGTTGTATGGCAAACAGGTAGTGGTACACAATCTAACATGAACGCAAACGAAGTTATTGCAAACCGCGGAAACGAAATTGCTTCAGGTCTAGCTGCTGGAACATTCTTCGAAGATGCTTCAAAGGTTACAAAACTTCTTCACCCAAATGATGACATCAACATGAGTCAATCATCTAACGATACATTCCCTACAGCTATGCACATTGCAGCTGTTACAATTCTAGAAGATAAAGTTATTCCTGCTGTTGAACTTTTAATCAACACTTTCAAACGTCTAGAAAAAGAAAACGAAGGAATCGTAAAATCAGGACGTACTCACCTTCAAGATGCAACTCCTATCACATTTACTCAAGAAATTTCTGGTTGGAGAACTTCACTTGAAAGAGATGTTGAGTTAATCAAACTTTCATTAAATCCTTTAAGAGAACTTGCTCTTGGTGGAACAGCTGTTGGAACAGGATTAAATGCTCCAAAAGGTTTCGACGTAAAAGTTGCTGAAGCAGTTTCTGAACTAACAGGTAAAAAATTCGTTACAGCTGGAAACAAATTCCACGCTCTAACAAGTAAAGACGAACTAGTATTTGCTCACGGTGCTCTAAAAGCCCTTGCTGCAGATATGATGAAAATTGCAAACGACGTTCGTTGGTTAGCTTCTGGTCCTCGTGATGGTCTTGGAGAAATCCGCATTCCTGAAAATGAACCAGGTTCTTCAATCATGCCAGGAAAAGTAAACCCAACTCAATGTGAAGCTGTAACAATGGTTGCTGTTCAAGTTATGGGTAATGATGTGGCTGTTGGTATGGCAGCAAGTCAAGGTAACTTCGAACTAAACGTATTTATGCCAGTTTGTATTTACAACTTCCTACAATCAGCTCGTCTATTGGCTGAATCAATCGTTTCTTTCAATAATAACTGTGCTGTTGGAATTACAGCTGACAAAGAAAAAATGCACCACAATCTTCACAACTCTTTAATGCTTGTAACAGCTCTAAATCCATACATTGGATATGAAAACGCTGCAAAAACAGCTAAAAAAGCATTCAAAGATAACATTTCTTTGAAAGAAGCTTGTGTAGAATTGGGATTCTTAACTTCTGAAAGATTTGATGAAGTTTTCCATCCTGAACAAATGGTTTAATATTAAGTGATTTTAACTCAAGGTGAATATTAGTTTTGCCTTGGGTTTTTTCAATAAATATTTGAAAATACTTGGGGTTATTTTATGACATATAGTTATTATCCAGGGTGTACACTAAGAACAAAGGCAAAAGATTTAGATGCTTTTGGCCGTTTTGCATTAGAAAAACTTGGTGTTACTCTTCAAGAAGTAGAAGATTGGCAATGCTGTGGTGGTGCTTACACTATGGCAAAAGACGAAATTGCTTCTAAACTTTCAAGTGTTCGTGCTTTGAATGCTGCAAAAGAAAAGGGCAACGATCTTGTTACTTTATGTTCTGCTTGTCACAATGTTTTAAAACAAGTGAACAACGACATGAAAAATGATGCAAATATTGCTACAAAAGCAAACAATTATTTGCAATTAGAAACTCCATATAACGGAGAAACAAAGGTTTTACATTTCCTAGAAATTCTACGTGACGTAGTTGGTTTTGAAGCTGTTGCAAAAGCAGTTTCAGAAAACGAAAACAATCCACTAAAAGGCAAAAAAATCGGTGCTTATTACGGATGTTTGCTACTTCGTCCTGGAAAAGTTATGGAAATGGACAATGCTGAAAATCCTGTAATCATGGAAAATCTAGTAAAAGCACTAGGAGCTGAACCTGTTGTTTATGCAATGCGTAACGAATGTTGTGGTGGTTATATCACAATGGAAGATAAAGCATTAGCAGAAAAGAAAAGTTCAAAAGTTCTAGAAAACGCTTCTTCTAACGGTGCTGAATGTTTGATTACAGCTTGTCCTCTTTGTTTATACAACTTAAACAAAAACGGAAAAATCGCTTCTGGAAAAGAACTTCCTGTATATTATCTTACAACACTACTAGCAGCAGCTCTTGGAAATGCAGATGCTGTAAAAGCTTTGGAAAATGCTTCTAAAGCTGATTGTGGCTGTTGTTGTAATGGAGGCAAATAATTATGGAAGGAAAAGTTTGTAGAGAAGACATTATCAACATCAGTGGTGTAAATCCACGTAAATGTATGAAATGTGGTAAATGTTCTGGAACTTGTCCAAGTTATGATGAAATGGAATATCATCCACATCAATTTGTTTCTATGGTTGAAAATGGCAACATTGAACCTTTAATGAACTCTGAATCATTGTTCAAATGTTTGTCTTGTTTTGCTTGTGTTGAACGCTGTCCAAGAAACGTAGAACCTGCAAAAGTTGTAGAAGCTGTACGTGTAGCTGTTCTTCGCCAACAAGGTAAAAATCACTTGAAACCAGAGCAAATTCCAGAAATGCTTGATCCAGATTTGCCACAACAGGCAATCGTTACAGCATTTAGAAAATATGCTAAGTAAACTGGGAGATATAGAATAATATGCAAAGAATTGGTGTATTTGTTTGTCACTGTGGTACAAATATTGCTGGTACAGTTGATGTAAAAGCTGTTGCAGAAGCACTAGGAAAAGAAGCTGGTGTTGTTGTATCAACTGAATATCAATATATGTGTTCTCAAGCAGGACAAGAACTTATTAAAAACGCAATTAAAGAACACAACCTAACAGGTCTTGTAGTTTGTTCATGTTCACCACGTATGCACGAAGCTACTTTTAGAAAAACTGCTGAAGCAGCTGGTCTAAACTCATACATGGTAGAAATTGCAAATATTCGTGAACAATGTTCATGGATTCATAAAGAAATGCCAGAAGGAACTGAAAAAGCTATCGTTATCGGTAGAGCAGCAATCGCTAAAGTTCACTTAAATGCTCCTCTTAAACCAGGTGAAAGCCCAGTTGTAAAACGTGCTTTGGTTATTGGTGGCGGTATTGCTGGTATGCAAACTGCACTAGATATTGCAGATGCAGGTTTTGAAGTTGACATTGTAGAAACAAAGCCAACTATCGGTGGAAAGATGACACAAATCGACAAAACTTTCCCAACACTTGACTGTGCTGCATGTATCTTAACTCCAAAAATGGTAGATTGTGCTCAAAACGAAAAAATCAACATTTATTCATACAGCGAAGTTGCAGCTGTAAAAGGTTTCGTTGGTAATTTCAATGTAACAATCAAGAAAAAAGCTCGTTTCGTTGATGAAACAAAATGTACAGGATGTGGAATCTGTACTGAAAAATGTCCACAAAAGAAAGTTCCAAACGAATTCAACCTTGGAATGAACAACAGAAGTGCAATCTACATTCCTTTTGCACAAGCTGTTCCAAAAGTTGCTACAATCGATCCTAACGCATGTATGATGCTAAAAACAGGAAAATGTGGTATCTGTTCTAAAGTTTGTGGTGCTGGTGCTATCGACTATAAACAACAAGATGAATTTATTGAAAGACAGTACGGGGCAATCGTTGCAGCCACTGGTTTCAATCCAATTAACATCGAAAAATATGACGAATTTGCATATTCTCAAAGCAAAGATGTTATCACATCTCTAGAATTTGAACGCTTAACAAACGCTGCTGGTCCAACAGCTGGTACACTTTTACGTCCATCTGATGGAAAACATCCTCACACAATCGTATTCGTACAATGTGTAGGAAGCCGCGAATCTCAACCTTGTACAAAGGGCGGAAAAGAGTATTGTTCAAAAATCTGTTGTATGTACACAGCAAAACACGCAATGCTTACTCGCGAAAAATATCCAGACACAGAAGTTTACGTTTTCTACATTGACGTAAGAACTCCAGGTAAAAACTTTGATGAATTCTATCGTCGCGCAGTTGAACAATATGGTGTTCACTACGTAAAAGGTATGGTTGGAAAAGTTACTCCACAAGCAGACGGAACTTTAGACGTTCAAGCTTCTGACTTAATTGATAACAAACAACTTCACATCAATGCAGACCTAGTTGTTCTTGCTGCAGCTATCGAACCAGATAAATCTGCTCGTCCTCTTGCAACAATGCTAACAGCTTCTATGGATACAAACGACTTCTTCACAGAAGCTCACCCAAAACTACGCCCAGTAGAAAGTCCAACAGCTGGTATCTTCCTATCTGGTGCTTGTCAAGGTCCAAAAGATATTCCAGAAACTGTAGCTCAAGCTAGTGCTGCTGCTGCCAAAGTTCTAGGACTTCTTGCAAAAGATAAACTTACTTGTAACCCATGTGTTGCTTCTTCAGACGAAAATCTTTGTAACGGATGTTCATCTTGTGAAAAAGTATGTCCATACGGAGCAATTACTTATTCTGATAAAGAATTCCGCGGTCCAAACCGTACAACATTACTACGTCGCGTAGCTTCTGTAAACGCAGCAGTTTGTCAAGGTTGTGGTGCTTGTACAGTTGCTTGTCCTTCTGGGGCTATGGATCTTAAAGGATTCTCAAATAGACAAATCATGGCGGAGGTTGATGCAATATGCAAGTAAATGAATTTAAACCAACAATCGTAGCATTTTGCTGTAACTGGTGTTCTTATGCTGGGGCTGACCTTGCAGGAACAAACCGCTTAAATTATCCAGCAGATGTTAAAATCATTCGTGTTCCATGTTCATGTCGTGTAAACCCAATGTTTATTTTACGCGCATTCCAACGTGGAGCAGACGGTGTTATCCTTTGTGGATGTCACCCTGGAGACTGTCACTACACAAGCGGAAACTATTTCGCACGTCGTCGTATGACACTTTTATTCAGTATGCTAGACTTTTTAGGCATCGAAAGAGAAAGAACTCGTGTTGAATGGGTTTCTGCTGCTGAAGGTGCAAAGTTTGCAAAAACAATGAACGAATTTACAGAAACAATTATTAAATTGGGACCAAATCGTAAGTTGGAGGATTTAAGATGTCAAAAGCAATAGAAGAACAAATGCTTAATCGTGCAAAAGCCCTCCTAGCAGATAAAACTGTAACAAGAGTTGCAGGCTGGAAAAAAGGTCTTTTTGGCTATGATGTTACACCAGGTATTTTCACAACAGCAGAACAACTTGATTCTGAATTTCTATTCAATCAATTTTGTGGCGCTAACCTTTCAAAATACATGGTTAAAGAAAACGCAAATATCGAAACAAATAAAGCAACTGTAAAAACAAACAATCAAATGGCTTTACAACGTGATCCAAACGCTGCACAGGCTCCAATTCCACAAGAAAAAGTTTTAGTTTTCCTAAAACCTTGTGATACATACAGTTTCAATCAGTTGTTAAAAGAACACCGCATTAAACGTGAAAACGTATACGTAATCGGTATTCCATGTGTTGATTTTGTACAAGTTCCAGAAGGTGGCACAGAAAACGATGCTAAAGCATTGGAAAAATGTGCAACTTGTAAAAGTACAAAACACGTTGTATACGATGAACTAATCGGTGAAGAAGGTGAAGTTAAAGAATCTTCTCGTTTCGACCAAGTTGCAGAACTTGAAAAAATGAACCCAGAAGAAAGATACAACTTCTGGAGAAACGAACTTTCTCGCTGTATTCGCTGTAACGCATGTCGTAACGTATGTCCTGCTTGTACTTGTGAAACTTGTATTTTCGATAACCCAAATTCAGGAATCGCTCAAAAAGCAGCTGCTGACACTTTTGAAGAAAATATGTTCCACATTATCCGTGCATTCCACGTAACAGGAAGATGTACAGACTGTGGCGAATGTTCAAGAGTTTGTCCTCAAAATATTCCATTACACTTGCTAAATCGCAAATTCATCAAAGATATCAATGAATTATACGGCGATTTCCAAGCTGGTGAAGATACAGAAACTCGTGCTCCACTAAATATCTTCAATACAGAAGACGTTGAACCATCAATTGTTCACGAAAGAGCAAACGAAAAGGAAGGTAACTAATGAAAAAGCTTCCTGTAAACAAATTAAATGACTTTTTTAAAGCACTTTCAAATGCTGGAAACAAAGTTTACCTTCCTGTAGAAATCGGTGAAGGTAAAGGTGCTGACTACAAACTTTGGTCAGAAGGTGTAGAACTAAGCAAAGCATTAAACACAAACAGAAGTGCAAAAGACTTTTTCTTTCCACAAACAGAAAACTTGTTTGAATTAAAAATGGATGGAAAAAATATCGACGTAATTGATACAAGAACAGAAGCTGAAGACTTTGTTGTTTTCGGTGTTAGAGCTTGTGATGTTAGAAGTTTTGAAGTTTTAGACAGAGTTTTCTTAGCAAATCCTGTTGATACTTACTACAAAACAAGACGTGAACATGGCGTTATCATTTCTCTAGCATGTACAAAACCTGCTCACACATGTTTCTGTCATCAAATGGACGTTGATGCAACAAATGCAGATGGCGATATCCAAACTTGGATGACAGACGACGCTTTGTATCTTGAAGCATTAACAGAAAAAGGAAAGGCTTTACTTTCAAAAATCGATTTCGCAGAAGATGCTGATGAAAAAGCTGTTGAAGCTCAAAAAGCTGAAACAAAAAAAGCTTTAGAAGCTCTTCCATTAACAATGCCAAGTGCAGAAATCTTTGAAGAAAAAGAACTTCTAAAATTATTCAATTCACCAAAATGGGCTTCACTTTCAGAAAGCTGTCTAGCTTGTGGAACTTGTACATTTGTTTGTCCTACTTGTCAATGTTACGATATTCGTGACTTTGATACAGGTCACGGTGTAAAACGTTTCCGCTGTTGGGATAGTTGTATGTATTCTGATTTTACAAAAATGGCTCACGGAAATCCTCGTGTTTCACAACTTGAAAGATTCCGTCAACGTTTTATGCACAAATTGGTTTACTATCCTGCAAACAACAACGGTCTAAAAGGTTGTGTTGGATGCGGTCGCTGTTTAGCAAAATGTCCAATTTCTATGAATATTGTAAAAGTTGCTAAATCTTTAGCAGAAGAAGCTACAAAATAGGGAGATTTATAGATGGAAAATGAAGCATTAATTCCTTATGTAGGTGTAATTACTGAAATTCGCCAAGAAACTCCAGATGTTAAAACATTCCGTGTAGTTTCTAAAGATGGTCAAAAATTATTTGAACATATTCCAGGTCAATGTGCCATGCTTTCAATTCCTGGTGTTTCAGAAGCAATGATTTCTATTACTTCTTCACCAACTGTAAAAGATTACATGGAATTCAGCGTAAAAAAATGTGGATGTTTAACCACATGGCTTCACGCAACAGAAGTTGGTCAACAAGTTACAGTTCGTGGTCCATACGGAAACGGATTCCCTGTTGACACAGACTTCAAAGGCAAAGACCTTGTATTTATCGCAGGTGGAATCGGACTTGCTCCACTTCACTCAGTTATTAACTATTGTCGTGATAATGCAAAAAACTACGGTACATTGCAAGTTATCTACGGTGCAAGATCAAAACAAGACTTAGTTGATTTTAAGGAAATTATCGAAGAATGGGAAAATGACCCAAAAGTAGAAGTTTGTCTTACAATCGACAATCCACAAGAAGATTGGGACGGTCACGTTGGATTTATTCCTAACTACGTAAAAGAGCTTAATCCAGATTTAAGCAAAACAATCCTTATGTGTGGACCACCAATTATGATTAAGTTTACACTTGGTGCATTAAAAGAACTAGGTTTCTCTGAAACTCAAGTTTACACCACAATGGAACTTAGAATGAAATGTGGTGTTGGTAAATGTGGTCGTTGTAATATTGGAAATAAATACGTTTGTAAAGACGGTCCAGTATTCCGTTTCGATCAACTTGATGAATTGCCAAACGAATACTAAGATTTTACAAAAATCTGATATTAGACTTTGAAAGGAGTTTACAAATTATGTCTGAAAAAATGGTTGACGTTTTTCTTTTCGGAAAAAAATATAGTGTTCCAAGTGAACTAACAATTATGACTGCAATGGAATATGCAGGTTACGAACTTGTTCGCGGATGTGGATGCCGTAACGGTTTCTGTGGTGCTTGTTCAACAATCTACCGTATCGCTGGTGATAAAGAACTAAAAATGTGTCTAGCTTGTCAAACAAAAGTTGAACACAATATGTTCGTTGCAACACTTCCATTCTTCCCATTGGTAAAAGCTGTTTATGATATTGAAAAAGTTTCTCCAACTGAACAAATCATGATGCAACTTTATCCAGAAATTTACAGCTGTATTGGTTGTAACGCTTGTACAAAAGCTTGTACACAAGGTCTAAACGTAATGCAATATATCGCTTATGCACAAAGAGGCGAATATGCAAAATGTGCAGATGAATCTTTCGACTGTGTAATGTGTGGTGTTTGTTCTTCACGCTGTCCAGCTGGAATTTCTCATCCACAAGTTGCAGAACTTGCACGCCGTCTAAACGGTAAATATCTACAACCAGAATCAAAACACTTAACAGAACGTGTTAAAGAAATTCAAGACGGTCTATGTGAAGACTTGATTCAGAGCTTGATGAAAAAACCAATTTCTGAAATCAAAGAACTTTATAACAATCGTGATATCGAAAAATAAACGAGATAAGGAAGGAATTTTATGTATAACAACAAATTAGACGAATTAGCTAAAATTGTTGCAGAAAAACGCGAAGAAAACATTAAATATGAACCAACTCGTTTAACTGCAGATGAAAAAGATGCTCTTCTAAAAGAATATCACCCAGACCGCATTGCTTCTCAATTTGAAGAACTAAAAATCGGTCCAAACAAAGGACAAAAAGCTCCTATCGAACTTGCAGCAATGCTTCAAGCAAAACCACGTGTTACAGCAAAAGACGTGGATCTAGACAAAATCACTTACGAAACAGATGTTCTTGTAATTGGTGGTGGTGGAGCAGGTACTTCTGCTGCAATCGAAGCTTCAAACGCTGGAGCAAATGTTCTTCTTGTAACAAAACTACGCGTAGGTGATGCAAACACAATGATGGCTGAAGGTGGTATCCAAGCTGCTGACAAACCAAATGACAGCCCAGCTCAACACTATCTAGACGCTTTTGGTGGCGGTCACTTCGATGCAAAACCAGAACTTGTTTACACTCTAACAACAAAAGCACCTATCGCTATTAAATGGCTAAATGATTTAGGTGTTGAATTTGATAAAACAGAAGACGGAACAATGGTAACAACCCACGGTGGTGGAACAAGCCGCAAACGTATGCACGCTTGTAAAGACTACTCTGGTGCTGAAATCATGAGAACTCTTCGTGACGAAGCTTTCAACAGAGCAGACAAAATTAAAGTTGTTGATTTTACAGCTGCCATCGAAATCCTAAAAGATGAAAAAGGTAACGCTGCTGGTGCTGTTTTGATGAACATGGAAACAAAAGAATTAATGGTTGCAAAAGCAAAAGTTGTTGTAATTGCAACAGGTGGAGCAGGACGCATGCACTACCAAGGTTTCCCAACATCAAACCACTACGGTGCAACAGCTGACGGTCTAGTTCTAGCTTACCGCGCAGGTGCAAAATTGATGTACCAAGACTCTCTACAATATCACCCAACTGGAACAGCATATCCATCACAAATTTTGGGTGCTTTGGTTACAGAAAAAGTTCGTTCCCTTGGTGCAAAACTTGTAAACTCAAAAGGTGAAGTTTATATTCACCCACTAGAAACTCGTGACGTAAACGCTTCTGGTATTATCCGCCAATGTCGTGAAGGTAACGGTATCGAAACAGAAATCGGTCAAGGTGTTTGGCTAGACACTCCAATGATTGAAGCAATCCACGGAGAAGGAACAATCGAAAAACGTATTCCAGCTATGCTTCGTATGTTTGGAAAATACGGAATTGATATTCGTAAGGAACCAATCCTAGTTTACCCAACATTGCACTATCAAAACGGTGGTGTTGAAATCGATAGCAAATGTCACTCAGATGTTGCTAATCTTCTAGTTGCAGGTGAAGCAGCTGGTGGTATTCACGGAACAAACCGTCTAATGGGTAACTCACTTCTAGACGTTGTTGTATTTGGTCGTGAAGCTGGTATTGAAGCTGGTAAACTTTACAAAGATATCCAAATGCCTGGTAAACTAAACATGAACCACGTAGATGCTTTCTGTAAAGAAAGAGAATCAGCAAAAATCGAAGGGGATGCAGTTTCTCCAAAACTACTACCTTCTTACGCAAGAAAGAACTAAAAAATTGGGGCTAATTTTAGCCCCAACCATATAGGAGACTGGAAAAAAAAATGGTACTTGGCGTTTTATCAATTAAAACAATTTCATTTTTAGTATTTTGTGTTTTTGGAATTGCAGCATTAGGCTATCTTCTTGGAAGAGTTACAATCAAAGGTGTTTCTCTTGGTACAGCAGGTGTTTTTATTGTAGCTCTTCTTTTTGGAGCTTTATTATATAATCCACTTGCAGAACAACTAAAAGTTGGTGGCACAAGTTATGTAACAAATGCATTAAAGATTGTAGAAAATCTAGGTCTAATTTTGTTTGTTACATCAGTTGGATTTATTGCAGGACCAAACTTTTTTGGTGATTTCAAAAAGAATTTCAAATCCTACATTTTGATTGGTTTAATCATTATTCTTGTTGGTGGAATTTCTTGTTGGGCTTGTACAATATTTGATATCAAAGTATACGGTCGTGATCCAAAAGAAGCAGCAGCAATGTTAGTTGGTCTTTTATCAGGTTCATTAACATCAACACCTGCATTTTCTGCTGCAAAAGCAACAGTTACAACAGAAGCTCTTGAAGCAATCGTTGCTGTAGGACACGGAATTGCATACCTATTTGGTGTTGTTGGTGTTGTTCTTTTTGTTCAATTAGTTCCAAAATTTGCAAAAGCAAACATGGAAGAAGAAAGAGCAAAACTTTCAGAAAATAACCCAGAAGTTCCTTCAAAACTAACAGGAAAAGAACTAGAATTAGACGGATTTGGTTTCTGTGCATTCTCTATTGTTGCCGTTTTGGGAATTTTAATTGGTTCTATCAAAATTGGAAACTTCTCTCTAACAACAACAGGTGGATGTTTGCTAATGTCATTGATTTTTGGTCACTTTGCAAAAATCGGTAATATTTCAGTAACACCATCAACAGCAACTCTAAAAAACTTTAGAGAACTTGGACTAATGCTTTTCTTAATTGGTGCAGGTGTTGCAGGTGGAGCAGAGTTTGTAAAATACTTTGAATGGGTTTACTTCATTTACGGTATCATTATGACACTTCTTCCAATGATTGTTGGTTACATTTTTGCAAAATATGTGTTAAAATTGAACCTTCTAAACAATCTTGGATCAATTTGTGGTGGAATGACTTCAACTCCAGCTCTAGGAACTTTGATTTCTACAGCAGGAACAGAAAAAGTTGCAGGAGCTTATGCTTCTACATATCCAATTGCATTGATTGCAGTTGTTTTAGTATCACAAATCTTAATCTTAATGTTCTAATTTAAATAGAATATAATCACATAGGAGTTAATATGACAATTTCAGTATGTATCGGTAGTTCATGCCACGTAAAACGCTCAGCAGATATTATTGCTTTATTAAGAGATGCAATTAAAAACAATAACCTAGAAGGAAAAGTTGAACTAAAAGGAACAACATGTCTAGGTCACTGTGCTTCTGGTGGAGCAAACCTAAAAGTAAATGATGAAGTAGTTGAAGGAATCACAAAAGAAAACTTCAATGAATTTTTCCAAGAAAAAGTTCTTAATCAATTAAACTAGTAAAATCTTAGTTTGAAAGACCGTTTCTAACTTACAGAAACGGTCTTTTTTTGTCTTATAAGATAATATTTACATAGATTTTATTTTCTTAAACAGTTGAAAAAACACATATACTCTGTTATTATCACTTTATGAATGTACTATCGACAATTATGCAGCTACTTGGTAGCTTAGGGTTTTTATTGTACGGAATGAAGATGATGAGTGATGGTATTCAAAAGAGTGCCGGAAAAAGTCTTCACAAAGTTTTAGGTCTAATGACCAGTAACCGTTTTTTTGCCGTTTTAACAGGTATGTTTGTTACGATGATTATCCAATCATCTGGTGCAACAACTGTTATGGTTGTTTCTTTTGTTAATGCTGGCTTAATGACTTTAGCACAGTCAGTTGGTGTTATTTTTGGTGCTAATATTGGTACAACAATCACAGCTTGGATTGTTACACTTTTCGGCTTTTCTTTTAGCATTTCTAGCCTTGCAATTCCAATTTTCGGAATTGGTTATCTAGGCGTTTTTATCAAAAAAATCAAAAAAATCAATTTAACAAATCTTGGCGAAGTTTTGATGGGCTTTGGTCTTTTATTTTTTGGTCTAGATTTGTTAAAAAATGCAATTCCTGGAATTAACGCAGAAAATGCAGGATTTTTAGTTTCTTTGAACAACGGAAGTTTCGGAAGCTTAATGGCTGGTATCGGAATTTCTGCTCTTGTAACAATGTTGCTTCACTCTTCTAGTGCTGTAACTGCGATTGTTATTACAATGGCAACCCAAGGATTACTTTCTTGGGAATTTTCTGCTGCTTTAGTTTTAGGTTCAAATATTGGTTCTACAATCGATGCTGTTATGGCTGCTATCGGTACAAAAGTTAGCGCACGTCGTACAGCTTTAGTTCACGTTTTGTTTAACGTATCCGGTACAATTCTTGCTATTGCATTCCTAAATCCTTTATTATCATTTGTTGATTTTATCATTCCTGGACCTGTAATGGAAAGCATCGCAGTTCATATCGCAATGCTTCACACAATTTTCAATACAGCTTGTACAATCTTGTTTATTCCTTTTGTAAATCAAATTGCTGCTCTTGCAGAAAAATTGATTCAACCAAAGAAAGGCGAAACTCCAACTGTTTACAAATTGGATTTTGTGGCTTCAATGGGTAAAGGAAATACAGAGTCATATATCATTCGTGCAGAAAAAGAAATTTCAGATATGACAGAAATTGCAACTGAAATGTTTAACTGTGTTCAAAAGGGTCTAAAAGACAGATCTGAAGGATTTATCACTGAATACATGGATTTCTTGGCAGCACAAGAAGATTATGCAGATCAAATGCAAGAACAGCTTTCAAAATATCTTGTAGAAGTTTCAAATCTTCCAATGTCTGATAATTTGAGAAATAACGTTTCTATGATGCTTCGTATTGTTGATGATATCGAAAATATGACAGACGATTGTTATAGTGTTGCTCTTTTGATTAGACGTTCAATCGAAAAAGACATGACATTCGAAGAAAAAGAAATCGAAAGAATTGGACCTTATATGGATTTGGTTCACTCTTGTTTGGATTTCGTGAAAGAAAATATCAACAAGCCTTTGTGTGCTGAAAAACTTGCACAGGCCGAAGTTATAGAAGATCAAATTGATACTTATAGAAAACAACTTAAAAAGATTGCACGCAAAAACCTTGAAAAGGGTAGTGATGTTAGAACAGAGTTGTTGTATCTAGATTTGATTCGTCACGTTGAAAAAATCGGTGACCACGCTTTCAGTATTTCAGAAAGTTTAAGCCAAACAAAATAAAAAATAATACATTTTTCATAACAATATTATTTATTTTATGATAAAGAAAAAACATTTTATTGTTTTTCTGTCATTTATGTATATAATATTGTTATGAAATTTATTGATAATGTTGTTAACTTGTATAAAGATGAGCCAGTAAATATTGCTCTCAAAAGTAAAAACTTCTTAATTCTAAACTTGATTTTATCAATCGTTTGTGTTGTTTTACTTCCGGTTTGTATTATTGGAAATCAGTCCGTTGTTCTTCCAATAATTGCTTTGATTTTTTCTTTTTGTGTATTAAGTTACATTCTTATGATGAAGAAAAAATTCAAAATCGCCATTTCACTTTTCTTCCTTTTACTTGGATTATTACCATTTTTTATAGCT
This sequence comes from Treponemataceae bacterium, assembly GCA_045631425.1. GTDB lineage: Bacteria > Spirochaetota > Spirochaetia > Treponematales > Treponemataceae > Treponema_I. Next base: position 27,112 of record JAZQUR010000085.1, read on the forward strand.
TTATCTCAAGAGTCTCAAGTTTATAGAGATGTATATATGTATTTCTTTTTCTGTGGGCCTTTTTTTGTTTTAAGTGCTATTGCAGGATATGAGAAACGACAAATTTTGTTAGTTGGTATAATTCAATGGATTTTTGCCCTTATTTACGTTCTAACAAGAGTTTCTCGTATTCCAGATGTTTCATTATCTAGTGTTTATTTTTGTTTCACAATTGGTTCTGCATTCCATATTATGATTGCATCATTCTTGATGATTAGTTTGAAAGTTGAAACAAAAATTATTGCTGTTTTGGAAGAAGGTAAAGCTCAAACTGAAAATCAAGTACTCAAGTTGAAATTACTTGTTAACCAAATTTCATTGATTTTGGATTCTGTTCAAAATGTTTCTCAAACTCTTGGTATGCACACAACATCAATTTCTGGAACAATGGATACTGTAAAACAAGTAAATAGTTCTATTAACAAGATTTCGATGGAAGCAAAAAATCACTCTTCATCAGTAAATCAACTTTCTTCAGCTATTGAAAATACAAAATCAGTTTTCAAAAAGAATATGGTTTCTGTTGATAAGTTAAAGCAATCCGCAAAAGATGTATTTAACGTAATTTCTGTAATTGAGGATGTTACAGAGCAAACAAATCTTCTTGCAATTAATGCTTCTATTGAAGCGTCTCATGCAGGTGAATTTGGAAAAGGTTTTATTGTTGTTGCAAATGAAATCAAAACTTTGGCAGAAAAGACAACTGAAAATTCTAAGAAAATCAAAGAAATGCTTGATATTACAAATAGCGATTTGCAAGATGTAGATTCTGATATGAAGAAAACAATCAGCGAGTTTGAAAATATCACATCTGTTGCAGAAACTGTAAATTATGCATTAACTTCTATTCTTGAAGGAAGTTCAAAAGTAGCTTATGATGCAGGTCAAATTTCTGATATCATAACAAATTTGATTGATATTTTACGTTCAACAAATGCCGAAATGACAGATATTGGTCGAAAAATCACAGATTCAACAATGTCACTTGGTTATTTAGAATAAACTAATATCATTTTTATAGTTAATAAGGCTATGTTTTGATGAAAATTGGTATACCAGAATTTATTTATGTAAGGAAGGTTTTCAATTTTTTTTATTACGTAGCCTTTTTATTTTTTCGTGTAATATTTTCTTTTTAAAAATGATAAAGTTTCTTTAAAAATACTAAATTTTCTTTATAAATATTGAACAATATTCATGATTTTTGTATAATTATACCATAGTTGTATTACATAAATTTGGGGGTAAATATGGCTTCAGGAAAACCAATTATTGCCGTAGAAAAATGTAAAGGATGCGGGCTTTGTATTAGAGCTTGTCCTAAAAATCTATTGGAAATGTCAAAAGATACAAACGGTCAGGGTGTTCACTATCCTGTCTGTAATGATGAATCAAAATGTATTGCATGTACATTCTGTGCAACAATGTGCCCAGATGTAGTTATTGAAATTGAAAAGGATGCATAATATGAGCAAAAAAATATTAATGAAAGGAAATGAAGCAATTGGTGAAGCAGCAGTTTTAGCTGGCTGTCGTTACTATTTTGCATATCCAATTACTCCACAAAACGAAATTCCAGCTTATCTTTCAAAAAGAATGCCAGAAGTTGGTGGAACTTTCTTACAAGCAGAAAGTGAAGTTGCAGCTATTAACATGGTTATGGGTGCTTCTGCAGCTGGTGCTCGTGTAATGACTTCTTCATCAAGTCCTGGAATTTCTCTAAAACAAGAAGGTATTTCATATCTTTCTGGAGCTCAACTTCCAGCTGTTATCGTAAACATGATGCGCGGTGGTCCAGGTCTTGGAAACATTGCTGGTGCACAAGGAGATTACTTCCAAGCAACTCGTGGTGGTGGAAATGGTGATTATCACGTTGTTGTAATTGCTCCAGGAACAGTTCAAGAATTAGCTGATTCAACAATTAAAGCTTTTGAAATTGCAGATAAATATCGCGTTGTAGTAATGATTCTAGGTGATGGTTATCTTGGACAAATGGCTGAACCTTGTGTTCTTCCAGAAGAAGTAAAAGATCTTCCAGCAAAACCTTGGGCATTAACAGGTAAAACAAAAGATAGAGATTCTCACATCATTGCTTCTCTAAAGCTTGGTGGAGATGATACAAAACTTAACAAACACGTAAAATCTCTTGCTGAAAATTACGCAGAAATCGCTAAAAATGAAGTTCAATACGAAAACTTTATGTGCGATGATGCAGACTTTGTTCTTTGTGCTTACGGAACAAGTGCTCGTGTTTGTAAAAAAGCTGTAAAAGTTCTACGTGAACAAGGAATTAAGGCAGGTCTTTTCCGCCCAATCACACTATGGCCTTTCCCAGAAAACGAACTAGAAGCTGCTTGTGAAAATGCTAAAAAAGTTCTAACTGTAGAAATGAGCTTAGGTCAAATGGTTCAAGATGTTCGCATGTATTCTGGAAAGAAAAAAGCTGATCTTGATTTTTATGGCGAACCAGGTGGGGTAATTCCAAAACTAGATGTAATTGTAGAGAAGGTAAAAAGCTATGTCTAAGATATATACATTTCCAAAATCAATGAAAGATGTAAAAACTCACTATTGTGGTGGATGTGGACACGGAATCGTTCACAAACTAGTAGCTCAAATCATTGACGAACTAGGAATCCAAGAAGAAGTTTTACTAACAGCTCCAGTTGGTTGTGCAGTTTTTGCATATAACTATCTTGATGTTGACTCTGTAGAAGCTGCTCACGGTAGAGCTCCTGCTGTTTCAACTGGTATGAAAAGAGTTCACCCAGACAAAACTGTTATCTGTTACCAAGGTGATGGTGACCTTTTGGCAATCGGTGCTGGTGAAACAATCCACGCTGCAAACCGCGGTGAAAATATCACAGTTATCTTTATTAATAACGCAATTTACGGTATGACTGGTGGACAAATGGCTCCAACTTCTCTTGTTGGTCAGGTTACAAAAACAACTCCATACGGTCGTAAAGCAGAAGACGTTGGATATCCAATTCGTGCTGCTGAAATGATTAACACTCTTGTAGAACCAAAATATATTGAACGCTGTGCAGTTTACGATGTTAAACATATCAACCAAACAAAGGCTGCTATCAAAAAAGCAATTCAATATCAAAGAGAAGGCAAAGGTTATTCTTTTGTTGAAATCCTTTCAATGTGTCCAACAAACTGGGGTGTAGAACCAACTGTTGCTGCAGATTGGGTAAAAGACGCAATGGAACCATACTATCCACTAGGTGTTTTACGTGATGTTCCAGCTGGAATTATTCCAGAAGCTGCTGCTCCAAAAGCAGGTAGAGTGTAAGGTCGATAGGAGTTCAAAATGACAACAGAAATTATATTTGCAGGTTTTGGTGGTCAAGGTGTTATTCTTGCTGGTAAAATCTTAACACTTGCTGGAATGAGTGAAGATAAATACGTTTCTCACATTCCTTCTTACGGTGCAGAAATGCGTGGTGGAACAGCAAACTGTTCTGTAATCGTTTCAGACGATGAAGTAGCTTCTCCAGTTATTGAACACCCAGATGTAGTTGTTGCATTAAACAAACCATCAATGGTGAAATTTGAAGCTCAACTAAAAGCTGGTGGATTACTAATTTACAATTCATCACTAATTGATATTAAGCCATCTCGCACAGATATAAAATACATTGCACTTCCTGCAAACCAAATGGCAGAAGAATGTAACAATGCTCGTGGTGCAAACATGGTTGTTCTTGGATGTCTTGCAAAAGTTATTCCTGGAATGGTAAATGTAAGATCCTTTGAATTTGCTCTAGACGAAGCAATTTCAGCCCGTAACAAAAAATTCAACCCAATCAACATTGCAACAATCGAAGCTGCTTTTAACAAAGACTACGAAATTGTTGGCTAATATTTATCTATTATGATAGTAAAAGCGATATGCTCAACGTAAGAGTGTATCGCTTTTTTTTTAATATTTTATTTGAAAAATCTCAAAAATCTCCAAAAATCTATTGTTTTCTCATAATATTTGCCGAAAAAAACGTATAATTTTGTTGCGAGATTCAATTTCATATCATAAAATTATACTATTACAGTATTGTATATTTTTAAGGAGTTTTTCAGTGAGTAAGAAAGAAAAAACTAAAAAAATAAACCCAAAGAAAAATCAAAAACGAAATAAACGAAGCCTTGGTGTTGTTATTGTTTTGTCAATGTTGATTTGTCTTTTGGCATCAAATCTATTCATTGCAATTTGTTCTTACAAAATAACAGAAAAAGAACTCGTAGATTCTGCTTATACAAATATTTATAATCTAATTGATGCAGTTGCTATGGACGTTGATTCCGTAAATGATGGATATTTTTCTTCTTTGGAAGTCTTGTCTCAAGTTACATTATTTAGAGATACAAATAATACATTACGTCAAAAAACAGATTGGTTAAATGCAATTTCTGCTGTAAACAAAGTATTTGATAATATGATGTTTATAGATATAAATGGTAATGCTATTGATGAAGTTGGACAAATTAGAAATGACTCGATGGCTCCATATTTTACCGGTGCAGTTCAGGGTAGACGATATGTAATGGATCCTACAATGTTCGGTGATCAACTTTTAATGATATATTCTGTTCCAGTTTATGACTTAAAAGCTGATATTTGTGGTGTTTTGTGTGGAATCGTTCAAGGTCAAACATTAACAAATACTGTAGAAGGTTTATCAATCGGTAATGGAAACCACCCATTCTTAATTAATATGAATACTGGTGTTGTAGTTGCTGACGTTGCTTTTGATAACGTAAAAAGAAGTGCAAACGTTCTAAAGAATACTACTGGAATAATGCATGACTTGTTGATGGAAGCTTGTGGTGGTGCAAGAGGTGCTGGGGAAGTTTCTTTTCCAGGAATGGGAGATATGTTTATGGCTTATAGACCAGTTGGTGGAAACTGTTCTTGGGCTATCGTATGTTATGCTCCTCAGTCTGACTTTATTGGCGGACTTGCAAGAATTAAAAGTGTAACAGTTGGAGCTGTGCTTGCTAGTATTGTTTTGGTAATTAGTGTAGGGCTTCTTGTAACAGGTAAGTCAATTAAGCCTCTTAGACTTGTAGAAAACGCAATCCATGAAATTGCTACAGGACATGCAGACTTAACAACTAGAATCGCAGTAAAAACAGATGACGAAATTGGTTCTGTGGTTGTTGGTTTTAACCAATTTACAGGAAAGCTTCAGGGAATTGTTAAACAAATAAAAGGTTCGGAAGCAAATCTTTCATCTGCAGGTAAGAGTCTAGAAAGTATCAGTCAGGAAACTGCTTCTTCTATTACTCAAATTATGGCAAATATTGGAAGTGTAAGTAATCAGATTTTGAACCAAGCTTCTAGTGTTGAAGAAACAGCTGGTGCAGTTAACGAAATTGCTTCAAATATCGAATCTTTGGAAAGAATGATTGCAAACCAAAGTACTGGTGTTACTCAAGCTTCTGCTGCTGTAGAACAGATGATTGGAAATATCAGTTCTGTAAATCACTCTGTAGAAAAAATGGCATTTTCTTTTGATGAATTGCTTGATAATACAAAGGTTGGTTCTCAAAAACAAGCTGACGTTAACGAAAAAATTAAACAAATCGAAGCTCAATCAAAAATCCTACAAGATGCAAACCAAGCTATCGGAACTATTGCTTCTCAAACAAACTTGTTAGCTATGAACGCTGCAATCGAAGCTGCTCACGCTGGGGACGCTGGTAAGGGATTTAGTGTTGTTGCTGATGAAATTAGAAAACTTTCTGAAACTTCATCTGCACAAACAAAACGTATTCGTGAAGAATTGAAGAAAATCAAAGAATCAATTGCAAACGTTGTTGATGCTTCTGAAGAATCTAGAATTGCATTTAACTCTGTTACAGATAAAATCACTGAAACAGACCAAGTTATTCAGCAAATTAGAGCTGCTATGGAAGAACAAAATACAGGTTCAAGACAGATTAGCGAAGCTCTTCACGTAATGAACGATAGTACATCAGAAGTTAGAGTTGCTAGTGCTGAGATGGCTGCAGGAAATAAAGCTATTCTTGATGAAATCCAGCATCTACAAAACGCAACAATGGCTATCAAAGACAGTGTTCAAGAAATGGAGCTTGGTGCACAACAAATCAACGAAAACGGTGCATCATTATCCGAAGTTACAAATGCTGTAAACGATTCTATTGTTCAAATTTCTGAACAAATCGGACAATTCAAAGTATAAAATGATAATTGCACTCTAAAAAAGAGTAATTTATGTAATATTTCTATTGAGCATCAATCTCATTAGTGATAAAACATAAGTATGAGAGTGCAAAAAACAAAAAATCATCAACTTGATATGACTAGTGGCTCCATTTTGGGAAAACTTATACGTTTCTCGGGGCCACTTATTTTTTCTGGTGTATTGCAACTTTTGTTCAATGCAGCTGATGTTGTAGTTGTTGGTAAATTTGCAGGCGATAACTCATTAGCGGCAGTTGGCTCAACAGGTTCTATTATCAATTTGTTGGTAAACCTTTTTGTAGGCTTATCTGTTGGTTCAAATGTTATTACTGCTAGATATTTTGGCGCAAATAAAAAGGCTGAAGTTTCAAAAGCTGTTCACACATCAATTTTAATTAGTATTTATAGCGGAATTGTTTTAACTGTTGTTGGAGTTATAGGAGCTAAAAGTATTTTGACCTTTATGAAATCTCCTCCAGAGGTTTTGGATAAAGCGACTCTATATTTACAAGTCTATTTTGCAGGTATCACTTCTACTACGATTTACAATTTTGCAAGTGCGATTCTTCGGGCAAAAGGTGATACAAAGCGACCTCTCTATATTTTGTTTTTTTCGGGCATTATTAACGTAATTCTCAATTTGATTTTTGTTATCTTCTTCAAGATGGATGTTGCAGGCGTCGCTTTAGCAACTGTAATTGCTCAGACAATTTCTGCAATTTTGGTTATTGGTTGTTTGATTCGCGAAGAAGACGAGTTTAGACTAAATATCAAAAAGTTATTTATTGATAGAGATATTTTTCTCCAAATTGTGAAAATTGGGGTTCCTGCTGGTTTCCAAGGAATTTTGTTTTCTTTCTCCAACGTGATAATTCAGTCTGGCGTGAATTCTTTTGGCTCGGTAGTTGTTGCAGGAAATTCTGCTGCAAGTAATATTGAAGGTTTTGTTTACGTTGCAATGAATGGTTTTGCTCAAGGAACGCTGACTTTTACATCTCAAAATGCAGGAGCAAACAAATATCACCGTGTGAAAAAAGTTTTTATCATTTCAGAGATTATCGTGTTGATAGTTGGGCTTGTTTTGGGAAATCTTGTGTACTTTATGGGTGAACTAGCCATACGTCTTTACACAGATAATCCAGAAGTTGTGAAAGCAGGTCTTGAACGAATGAGTATAATCTGTACTATGTACTTTCTTTGTGGCATGATGGATGTGGCTGCTTGTACAATTCGTGGGCTTGGATATTCTTTGTTACCAATGTTTGTTACAGTTATCGGTGTTTGCGGAATCAGACTTTTGTATATCGGTACGATTTTTACTTTACCACAATTTCATAACTGCGCAATGCTTTTCGTTTCTTATCCAATTTCTTGGGGAGTAACGTTGTTGGCGCATTTAATATGTTTTGTGGTGATTTTAAGAAAGCTACTAAAAAAAGCAAATTCTCCCAAAATTGATAATTAGTATTTTGCAAAGATTTACTTGAAAAAAAAACGCTATCTAATATGAATTCTAGAGAAGTGCACTTCAAAATAGAATATCAACTAGATAGCGCTTTTTTTTAGTATAAAATATTTTATACTTTTGCTTTAACCATTCCAAAAGCACACAAAATTACTAAATCTTTAGACAATTTTGAAAGGAATGGAATGAAATCTAATTTTCCTTTTACAAATGGTAAAATATCGCCTAGTACAACGAAAACTATAAGCCATAAAACCATAATTATCAAAAGAAAGATATTATCTAGTTTATCTACAGATTTTAGTTTGAAGAAATCAAGAATCAATAAAACACCTGTGATAATTTCGATTACAGCAAGTGTATAAACTACGATTTTTCTCAAATCTCCATCAAATAAAGAACTAACAGCAACAATTAGTTCGTCTGATGATGTTAATTTTGTCCAAATGTTTCCAAAAAATACATTACATCCACCAACAATCAACATTGCAGCTAATGCAAATTGCAAAATTGGTAACCAAATTGAGATTTTTCCTTTTGCCATAAAAATCCTCCTAAATTAGTATGTATATAAAACTTCTCAATAGAAGAATTATATCATATATTTTCGTATTTGAAAAATCAAAAAACTATATTTCTCAAATCTTCTCTGCAAATTATAAATTTAGTTAAGAAGTAAATATTTCAATTATAAAAAATTATAACCTGATGATTTGCAAATAGCTTGGAAATAAATTTTTAAATTTTCGGGGTTTCCAAAGGGGTCTCCCTTTGGTCGTTTTCGAGGAGGGGTTGGGGTTTAAGGGGAAGGGGAACTAATGACTCGAAAAAAAGGAGGTCCCCTTCCCCTTAAAGTTTATCAGCTTTTCAAAGCTGACTCCTCCCAAAGTCTTGGGAATAAATAAAGCCTATGTTAATTGCATTAATGAATATCGAACTAGATTTAAATATTGGTCTTTTAGAATTGGGTTACAAATGATATTTAGAAAATCAGTTTGAGTCACAAAGTCGTTTTCTGCATCTTCTATCATGGTTTCGATAACTCTTTCTGAAATAGGAAGCCGTGTCCCAATGATTTTATTTTCCCATTCTCTAGAACGAAGAGAAACTGAGCCACAAAATGCCATCTTTACATCTGACAAAATCCCTTTGTAAGTGTTAGCCAAAAACACAAAGGAAGCGCTATCATCTGTGATTTCGTAATTTGGACCAACTCGTTTATAAACAGAAATATCCCACTGATTTACAGGAATTTTCACTTTTGTAAGAATATATCCCGGTGGAACTTCTGTAAACTTTGAAAATGGCATAAACTTTGTTTCGTTTATGGTGTTAAGCTGAAGTTCGGCATCCAAAGCCAAAAGGGGAGCGTACAATGTTTTTTTTATGCCACTTGAGCAAATATTTCCCCCGATTGTAGCAATGTTTTTTAAAAAGGGCGTTCCAATAGTTTCAGCAGCTTCTACAAAAGCGTTTGGCAATCGTTTGTTTCCCAAATCCAAAATTTGAGAAATTGTTACCGCAGCCCCTAACTCAACAAAGTGTTCGTGCATGTTGATATTTTGAAATTCTGGAATTGTGGAGAGAATAATACTTGATGTAGGCAATTCTCTAGTTGTTGTGCAGCCTCCAAAAACTTGGAGTTGCTGAACTGTTTTGAGGTGAAATAAAACATCTTGAAGATTTTTTGAGTAGTAAACAGTTGATTTATTTCTTGCCATATTGATTTTCCTCTGCTAATTTTTCCAGTCTTTTTCGTCTGTAGTTGGCGGCTAAAATAATGCCGCTTACCAAGGTTTCTGATTCGGTACAGTTACAAGGAAAGTGGGAAATTTGTTTAGCGATGTATTTTCTATCAGGTTTTTCGTGTTTTGTGATAATTTCATAGGCTTCAAAAATCTTTCCAGCATTACAATATCCGCAAAGTTCTACACCAGCAGAGCGAAAACCGTTTTGAATATCATTGTAGTCTTCTGTGTTACAAAAATGCTCTAGGGTGATGATAGAAGCGTTTCTGCAAACTGCAATTGGGATAATGCATGAAGGAACCGGTTTGTTGTTGAGTAAAACTGTACAAGCTCCACAAAATCCCTTGTCGCAACCTTTTTTTGCAGAAAAAATAGCGTTTCCTCGAAGAATTGCACTTAATGCGGTATCTGGATTTGTATCAACTACGATATTTTCGTTATTTAGAGTAAAAGGTATTTTCATTTGTCAATGATTCCTCGGTAAATTGTATCTCCTGAAAGTGGAAGTTTTGTAATAGTTCTATTTAAAACCTGTGAAACAGCATTTGCGAAGGCCGCTGGTAAAATATTGTAAACGATTTCTCCAAGTTGCTTTGATTCAGAAGTAGTTTCCACAAAGTTGATGTGAACATTTTCTGCTTTCAAAGGCTGACCTTCTACAAGATTTGACAAAATATCATCGATGTTGCGCAAAATTGACTGCTTTGCTTGTTTCACATTTAAAATATGTCCAGAATCAATGGAAAGCCAAATATTTCTGATACGTAAAGAAAAAACAATAGTGTCTAATTCAATTTCAACAGCTGCACTACCCCAAGATAGTGTGTAATATGGTGAGCCAGAAAAAGTTTCCTTGCTCCAAGTTTGATTTTTGGACTTGGAAAGTTTTTTCTTTACAGTTATTGGTAAAGCTTGGCGAAATCGCTGTTTTTGAATTGATGAACAACATTTTGATATTAATTGTGTCAAAATACTGATATTTCCTGCAACTGGGTCTGGTTGTTCTGGCTCATCCAACAAGTCAAACTCTGTGTCTAGATTTATGTGCTTTTCATCAACATCCAATTCCTGAGAGATGATTTTTTTCCAAATTGATAAAACCGAAGATGATGGTCTATGGGCGTGAATGGTAACAGAACCATCAGTTTCTAAAGTTAATTCTATGGATTGCTTTAAGATATCAAACCGTGAACCGTAGTATCCTGTTCCCGCAAATGCTGTGGCAAGTCCCACACCTCTGTAAGGAATTGTAGAAAATGTGGAAGTGTCTTCTACAGGATGGTTTGAATAAGAAAGATATCGGCGATTGTATGTGCTTAAACTTTGGATATCCTCGAAAATTGGCAAAACTGCAGAATTATCAAAAATAAATGGCATTTTCTTTCGATTTGGGGAATAGCTTGGGAAAAGATTTTTAAGTCTGAAATCAAATGGATTCATTTTCAAAAGTTGGCAACATGCTTGAATGTGGCTTTCTAGTGGGAAAAACGAAAAAGAGTCCGTTCCAAGAATATTTGCGGCAGTTGGAGGAGAGTCTGTTCTAAAGGCAACTGCTTCAACTGTAAGAATGTGTGGCTTGTAGGCTCCCATTGCGGCGATAATCAATCTGTCAAGGAAAGAATCCACAAAAGGATTGTAAACCCCAGCATCAACTGAAATAGAAATGTGATTTGAGATAATATAACCTTCTTGGTCAAGTTGAGTGTTGTGAGTTACTTTTACCGGGATAGGATGATCTACATATCTTTTTTGCTCTTCACGGGATAAAATCAAAATCACTGGCTTTTGGATGATGTAAGACGCCACTGCACATTGACAAGCAACGATGGTATTATTCCAAATATTACTTGTGTCGGCTTCCAAAGAAACTGTTTTCTTGATTTTTATCTCTTCTTTTGGAATCTTCAAATTGATACTAAGATTTTTTCGCAAATGACTTGCCCATTGAGTTGGACTTGTTACAGTAAGATTTTTTCCATCAAAATGAACGTAAGCCCCACAAGGTTCATGGTAGTCTTTGCTACTTAAAGCGATAGTGTATTCGTGGTGTAAGTTGATAAGAGGATTTTCTTCTTCCTCTTGGTCATCAGTTGGTTCTGAAATTTCTACTGTGTTTTCCCCTGTTGATATTGTGCGTTTTGCCAAAGCAATAGGCTTTTCTTCCAGTTTTGTATCAGCGAATTCAACTTCCACTTTTCCAATTAATTGTTCTAGAACTTTTATATCTTTTCCAACTAAAATCCCGATAGGCGCTCCAGAATATGTAACTTCTTTAGAATAAAAAAGTGGAATATGAGAATTTAGTGTTTCAATTTGATTTGAACCAGGAACATCTTTTGCGGTGATGATAGTATAATCTTCTGGCAAATTTGGAATTGATATTGATTTTATTTTTCCGCCGATTTGTGGAGAACGTAAAATCACTGCATATTCCATATTTTCCGCTGTGCTATCAGAGTAAAATGAACCAGAAAAGTCTATTTTTGAGATTTTCTTTTTTTTAGGTCGAGGCATAGTATTCTTTTCCTGTTTCGATAGTTGTAGAAATCACTCTTTCAACCTGTTCTTGACTCATATCTGGCCAAAACGGAATAGAAAAAGATGTTTCAAACTGGCGATTTGCATTTGGAAAATCTTCTGCTTTTAAGTTATAGAGATTTTTCCAATAAGTCATTCTAAAATGGGGAATAAAGTGCATGGAAATTCCAAGACCTTTTTTTTGCAAAATTGATGTAAACTCATTTCGGTTGATTTTTAGTTTTTCTGGCACAATGCGCAAAATGTACAAGTGCCAAGCGTTTCCGTCTTCATCTGGTGGAACTTGCAAAAAATCCACATTTTGGAAAGCTTTTGTATATTGTTCAGCGATTTTTTTACGTTTTTCAAAGAATTCTGGAGTTCTTGCAAGTTGAACTCTACCCAAAGCAGACAAAATATCTGGCAAGTTAAACTTAAATCCAGGAGCTACAATGTCGTATTCCCAAGAGGCTTTGTCGGAAGTGTATCTGTCCCAAACAGGTCGGTCGATTCCGTGCATTCTCATAAGAGAAACTCGATGTGCGATTTCATCGTTGTTGGTGGTAATCATGCCGCCTTCTGCTGTAGTCATGGTTTTTGTAGCGTAAAAAGAAAAAACTCCAGCATCTCCTAGTGTTCCTGCATATCCTGTTTTGGCTTTTGATGGAAATGCGTGGGCTGCGTCTTCTACAACTTTTACATCATATTTTTTTGCGGTTTCACAAATTGTCTTCATATCACAAAGATTTCCTGCAATATGAACTGGAACGATTACTTTTATAGATTTATCTTCTTGTAGTTTTTTTTCGATGGCTTCTGGACTAATATTGTAAGAATCCTTTTCAATATCAGCGTAGACAACGTGTCCGTTCAAATGTCGGGCAGCTGAGGCTGTGGCTGTGAAAGTGTAGGGTGTTGTGAGGATTTTTGTGCCTTCTTTTATTCCACATGCTTCATAAGTCAAAATTAAGCCAGATGTGTTGCTGTTTACAGCCAGAGCGTGTTTGGCGTTTATAAAGTTTGCAAATTCTTTTTCAAAGGATTGAGTTTCTTTTCCTGTGGTGAGCCAACCTGAATCCATAATTCTTAAAACTGCATCTTTTTCTTCTTGAGAAATTGATGGTAGGAAAAAGGGGATAAAATCATTGTTTTGGCTCATTATTGTTCCTCTTTGTAAATCGCATTTTTAACTATTTTAACCAAAAGTTCTTTGTTTCGGTACATATCTTCTTTCCCTGAAACAAAATAACAAATTGGATATAGGTTTTCTATCAATTCTTGGAGAGTTGTATTTTTGAAAGATTCTTTGATTGTAGTGAGTTTTAGAATCTTTGGAAATTCTGTTTTTTGAGGATTTTCTTCGTCCAGCCAAAGAGGCTCGTCTAGACGTTCACCTTTTCGAAGGCCTGTAATCACAATATCAACATCTTTGTAAGGCTCTAAACCAGAAAATTTGATACATTGTTCTGCCATTTCAATGATTTTGATAGGCTCTCCCATATCAAGAAGATAAGAAAATCCGTTTTTGCCAACGCCACCGGTTTTTAACACAAGGGAACATGCCTCTGGAATTGTCATAAAATAGCGTTGCATGTTTTTGTCGGTAACAGTAATTGGACCACCGGTTTGAATCTGGCTCATAAAAAGAGGAAGCACAGAACCGCGAGAACCAAGGACATTTCCAAAGCGCACAAACATAAAATCAGAATCTAGATTTTCTTCTTTTGCTTTTGCCGCAGCGTCTAATAACAGTTTTTCTGAAATCATTTTTGAAGCCCCGTAAATGGAAACTGGGCTAACTGCTTTGTCTGTGGAAATTAAAACGAATTTTGAAACTTTTGCCTTTATGGCAGCGTCTAAAATATTTTTTGTGCCAAAAACATTGTTTTCGATTACTGCAACAGGATTTTCTTCCATCAAAGGTACGTGTTTGTATGCTGCGCAGTGAAAAATTACATCGCATTTTAGCTTTGAAAGGATGTAATCCATATATTCTCTGTCTTTGAGCTCTCCAATTATTGGAACAATGGCAGCTTTTTCTCCAACTCCCTCTTTTTGAAGGATACGAAGCTCTTTATCAATTAGGTAAATTGAGTTTTCTCCGTGGCCAAAAAGATAAAGCCGCTCAGCTCCACCAGACAAAAGTTGACGAGCTAATTCTGAGCCGATAGATCCACCCGCGCCGGTTATCAAAACTCGCTTTCCTCGGATGTAGGATAGGGATTCTTTTAGTGAAATTGTAACTGGAGTACGCCCCAAAATATCAAGGGGATTGATTTCTCGGGCTTGGATAAGGTGAGCATTTCCTTCGATAACTTGAGAAAGGGTTGGCAAAATCTTTATGCGTGAAAATCCGCAGGTTTTGAGGATATGATAAATTTCGTTAATTCGTGCAGTTTGTGCCGATGGAATTGCGATAATTGCTTCATCGTTGTCGGTTCTACGTAAAAATGATATGAAGTGATTTATAGGACCTAAAACAGGTATGGAATCAATTTCCTTGCCGATAACATTTGGATCATCATCAATAAAAGCGGCAACTTGTCCAAAAATCTTTTTTTCTTTTAATTCTTTTGCAAGCATTTGCCCCGCAAAGCCCGCACCAATAATGTATATAAACTTTTCAAATGGTTGTGCCATTTTTTCCCTCGTATAAAGATTATACCATAGGATAGGGGATTCTTCAATAAAATAGATAAAAGGGGGAATTTCTTAGTGTAAAAAAAAGCAAAATTTTTCTCCAATTTGTTATAAATTTGAATTCTTTTGTGCATATAACCATATAGGGAGAAAAGAATGAAACCTATTGATGAATTAACTTTTACTGATGACTATATGTTTGGACACGTGTTGCAAAATCCAGACATCTGTAAGGAACTTTTGGAGAGACTTTTGCATATCAAGATAGAAAAAGTCGAGTTTCCAGAACTACAAAAATCAATTAGCACATTTTACGAATCAAAGGGCATACGCTTGGATGTTTACGTAAAAGGTAGCGACAAGATTTTTGACATTGAAATCCAAAATAACTCTGAAGTAAACTTGCCAAGACGAACTCGCTATTATCAGTCTATGTTGGATATGGACAACTTATACAAAGGGGAAGATTATGATCAACTGAAAGAAAGCTACATCATCTTTTTATGCCAGTTTGACCCCTTTGACCAGAATTTGCCGTGTTACACTTTTGTAAATACCTGCCGGGAAAGCAAATCTCTTGAATTAGGTGAGGGCGCCACAAAAGTATTTTTCAATTCCACAGCCTATGCCCAAGAACAAGATGTAGAAATTTCTGCGCTTCTAGAGTATATTAATACTAAGATTCCAACAGACGATTTTACATCACGGGTAAACCGCATTGTTGAGGAATCCAAGAATAACGAAAAATTCAGGGATAGGTATATTACGATGAATTTACACGACAGAGATATAAAAGTTTTGGCTTTTAAGGATGGTAAAAAAGAGGGCCTTGCTGAGGGTGAAAAGAAATTGCTTGAAACAGCAAAAAAAATGCTTGAAAAGAATATTCCTGTTGAAGTAGTGGCTGAGTGCACAGGTTTAGCTATCGAAGAAGTTGAAAAACTGTTAGAAAAGTAAATATCTTGTAACTCATTTTGTGATACAACGATTTCGTTTTATGTTGAGAAAAGTCAGTGTGAAATGGAATCCTTGTTTTCAAAAAAAAATGTAAATATCACTTTGTTGAGAGATTGCTTTTATCCATTTAAAAGTTAATAAAATTAACCACAATACTAGAAAGAATAGTGTCCTTATAAAAAAACTGGTAATCTATTGGAAAACTTGGATAATTTTTGTTTGAGAAAGAATATTCGTAAATCAAAGTATCATTGTCTTCAACACTAACTAGAATGCCTTTACCTAGATATTTTTCGATTTCAGTTTTTGTTGTTTTTCCACAAATAAAACTTGAATTTTCTGTCTTTATTCCTGCAAGATTACTATCTGAATTCATTAATACAATAACCTCGCTTCCTCTATAAAATGAAAATACTGTACGTTTCCCGTATTTATCTCTATATTCGTAGGAAATTAAATCAAAATTTGGATTTTGCTCAAAAGCTTCATAATAGATTCGTTTTGGTGCACCAATTTTTTCAAAAATAGAAACATTTGTATCTCCAATTTCAAAAAGTTCATCGTTATAGATAAATTTAGGTGCTTCTTCTGCAAAGACAGTTGATATCAATAAAGCAAAAATAATCAAAAAATACGTTTTTTTAATAAAAGCCTCCAAGTTTTGCTAGGATTGTTTAAAGTAAGTTTAACACATTAAAAATCTAACAATAAAAAACAATAATCCTCAATCTCTCACTCTTTATCCTCTAAATCTTCTTTCCAAAATACTATTTGCCATTTTCGTGAATTGGATCTAGAATCCATTTTCCATTATCGACAGTGTATATGTAAATTCTGTCAGCTTTATACTGTTATTTTGAAAATCTATTTCAATTTTTGTATATGGTTCAAATCCTCCTAGAGAATTCTCATTCTCATAAGCATAAACGCCAGTATAAAAAGGATCAACTAGAACATTTTCTATATAGCCGACAAAATTTTCTGAATATGGGTTATCGAAAATTAATTCATTAGCGTTATTATATATTCCCAACTTATTATATTTGCCTAAAAAAATGAAATTATTGTTATTCTTGTAGAAAAAGGATATTTCTTCAACAGGTACCCTGTTACTTCTGTTAATACAAATCTCTTCTGATAGGGTATATATTCCCCATAGATTTCCATATTTTTCTAAGATTTCTCTATCCATTTTATATTTAGGATCCAAGTCATATTGAATTATTAAGGGTTGTTTCTTTTCTGCTGAACTTAAAAATACTATGTTAAATATAATAAATACTGAAATTAAGATTTTCTTTTTCATAATCAGTCCTTTATCTTGAATTTATATTGTTTTTACAGTCTTCCCATTTGAGTTATTCATTCTTAATTTTGGATATGTAACTATCAAATCCGTTATAATCTGTGATTCCATATTACTTTCTCGATGGCGTCCTTTTGGTACATTATTTCTTTTTCATAATTCGGCTGTCGCATATATAAAGTTTAGTTCATTGCTATCATAAAAAAATTGGACTAAAAACGTAAACCATTTTGTATATTCATTGGAATATTCATATTCATAGATTTTAGTTCCATCTTCTTGTACATAAACAAGAATTCCTTTTCCTAAAAGTGCATCAATATTATTTTTTGATGTCGTATGACAGAAATAATTTGTATTTTGATATGAAATACCGAATTTCCTACTTGAAGATGTAATTCTTACAATAATTTCAGGACCTCTATAAAAGGAAAAAATCGTTTTTTCTCCGTCCTCATCTCTATATTCATATGACACTAAATCGTAATCTGAGTTATATTCCCAGGCTTCATAATAGATTCGTTTTGGTGCACCAATTTTTTCAAAAATAGAAACATTTGTATCTCCAATTTCAAAAAGTTCATCGTTATAGATAAATTTAGGTGCTTCTTCTGCAAAGACAGTTGATATCAACAAAGTAAAAATAATCAAAAAATACGCTTTTTTCATAAAAGCCTCCAAGTTTTGGTAGGAAAACTGTTTTTTAGTTTTGGATAAAGTCTTTTTATAGAGTTAGTTTAGCATGTGGTGTAGGGGAATAGCAAATAAAATTATCTTGATTTTGTAATTGCTGAAATAATTATCCCAGCAATATGCTTGTAGTAAAAACTTTTCCTCTATCAATTCTTATCAATCTTATCAAACAAGCCTTTCCTAATTGACACATATTTTTTATTTATGTTATATTATTTTACGCATTTAAACAGTTAAATTACGGTGAAAACCGATATAAGGAGTTCCGATGTCTGGACATAGTAAATGGGCGACAATTAAACACGCCAAAGGTGCTGCTGACGCAAAACGTGGTCAGCTTTTTACAAAATTTATCAAAGAAATTTCTATTGCAGCTCGTATGGGTGGTGGTGATCCTAACTCAAACCCACGTCTAAGAACAGCTATTCTTAAAGCTCGTGCTTCAAACATGCCTAAGGACAACATCGAACGTGCTATCAAAAAAGGTACTGGTGAACTAGGTGGAGCTGTTTACGAAGAAAAACTTTACGAAGGTTATGGACCAAACGGTGTTGCAGTTCTAGTTGAAGTTCTAACAGACAACAACAACCGTGCTGCTGCAAACGTACGTAACATTTTCTCAAAAACAGGTGGTAACCTAGGTGCAACAGGTTCTGTAGCATATATGTTCAACCGCAAAGGTGTTATCGAATACGATGCAGAAGTTGTAAGCGAAGATGAAATCATGGACGCAGGTCTAGAAGCTGGTGCAGAAGACATCGTTAATGAAGACGGTGTTATCACAGTAACAACAGACCCAGCTGACTTTGAAACTGTTCTAGAAGCTCTAAATGCAAAAGGTTATGAATCTGTTTCTGCTGAAATCTCAATGGTTCCAGATACATACACAGCGTTAGACATGGACACAGCTGCAAAAGTACAAAAACTTATTGACCGTCTAGAAGAAGATGATGACGTTCAAAACGTTTATACAAACGCTGATTTCCCAGAAGGATTCGAAGGCTAATTTTTAGCTACAAATCTTTTTGAAAAGGGCCGCTAGTGATAGCGGCTTTTTTTGTTTGAACTAGATTATTGAGAGAAGTTTAAGTATGGCAAATTCTACAGCATTTTCCCATTTTCCAGGCAATACAAGTTTTTCCTCTGGTATAAATCCCTCTAACGTAAGAGTTTTGCGTGTTCTCGGCATTGATCCAGGACTTGCTTCTACAGGTTGGGGCGTTGTGGATTTTGTAAACAATCGCTACAGAATGGTTAATTACGGTGTGATAGAAACAACTCCAGAAATGACCCACGGAGAGCGACTTTGCGCCATCTACAATCGGCTTTTAGCAGTAATTCAAGAATACAAGCCTCAAGAAGCTGGAATGGAAACTCTATACTTTGCTCGAAATGCTTCTAGCGCCATGAACGTAGCAGAAGCTCGTGGAGTTTGTACACTTTGCTTAACTCAAAACTGTGTGCAACTTGGGGAATACGCACCAAATACCATAAAGCAATCTGTTTCAGGAACTGCCAGTGCGGACAAAAAAATAGTCCAAGACTACGTAAAACTTTTGCTTGGCTTAGAAACTGTTCCAAAACCAGACCACGCCGCAGACGCCCTCGCCGCCGCAATCACTCACATCCACTTACGAAAACTCTAAAAAAGCTATTGGTTTAATTCCACGAAAATCCATTTATCAGTTTGAGTCATATTTGAAGGAACAAGGCCAATATCAACTGGAGCAGTGGTTTCTCCCAGCAAGAAATTTCTATTGCCCACAGGGATTTTTGCGCCTTTGCTATCCAAAACGATTCCAAAAAGTGCGTGACTAAACTCTGCAGACACAAAAAGACAAGTATCATAATTCATATGATGAAGCAAACAAGCCAAAAGCATTGCTCGGCTGTCACAGTCTGAACCAAATCCCACAATATTTTTTGTGATTGGTGTAAAATCAGTTGATGTAAAATCTCGTGCGTAATCAAAAGTTTGCACCCAAGATAAAAGTTTTTGCACCAACTCTAAATCAGGATTTTCGGATTTGCAGCTTCTTATCAAACTGTTGTAAATATTGAAAGCAGCCTTGTCTAACCGACTGTAAGCATTTTTGTACACTTGGCGATAGTAGCGTTGCCAAGCTTCCACCCACATTTCAGAACCTTGATACAAAGTCAAAACAGCGTATTCTCTTTCTACCACAAACTGGTCCGCTTCAAAATCATTAGAATCTAGGGTGATGTTTATATTTTTCCCATCAATTTGGATTGTATAATCTTGATTTTCGCCTTTTGGAAATGCAAAACTTGTAATTGGCCCCGGGTGATAATAAGATCCGTAATCAATACAAAGGCTGTCAACGCAAGAAATTACAAATTGTTCCAAATCAGAAAATAAATCTGATGGTGTGTAGCAAAGCATTACAACATAGCCTTTGGATTCTGGTAAAAGACTAGAAACAGCCCAGCCTGAGTTGCTTTCATTTCCAAGATTAAATGCAAACTGTGCAATAATACAATCTGTGTTTCGCCAATCGCTTTCTGCACATTCGTAAGTGGCATTTAATTGGCTCATAACAGTTTCCATGGCTTCAAGGGAAGAAGAAAATCTATCTTTTTTGTAGGCTTTAATTATCACACTAGAAGAAATAAAGGCATTTTCAAACATATAACTATCAGCCCCATTTTTGTCTACCAAAACAAATTCCTCTGGCAAATCCACTGAATATCCCCAAGTTGGAGAGTTTAAAATTTCTGCAAAAGCACTTCCAAAAATAACAAAAATGCAAGTCAAAATTAAAAATAGTTTTTTCATATATGTAAAATCCTTGTCCAAATATTTCTAATCCTTTATAATTTATCGGATGAATAATATTCCAATAGTATACGAAAATGACGAAATTTTGATTATCAACAAGCCAGTTGGGCTTTCTGTGCAAGGCGGAGAAGGGGTTTCTTCTTCTGTGGATACAGTTTTGCCAACTCAACTTGGATATAAAGTTTTTCTTGTTCACCGACTTGATAAAGAAACTTCTGGACTTATGGTGGTAGCAAAGTCTTCAAAAGCCGCTGGTAAATGGACAAATCTTATAAATCAACATAATGTTCAAAAAGAGTACGTTGCTCTTTGTGGCGGTGTTCCTAAAAAGAAATCTGGAGTTTTTACCGATTCTGTAGTTCAAAAGGGCAGGGAACAAAATGCTTTTACAGAGTACAAATTGCTACAAAGTTTTACAATAAAAGAAAATAATTCTAGTGATTCTGAAAATCAAATTGATATTCTGGGCTTGGAAAATAAAAGTTTTTCCCTTTTTTCTCTAAAACTTGGTACTGGAAGAATGCATCAAATCCGTATACATTTAAGCAAAGCAGGTTTTCCAATTTTTGCTGACGACAAATACGGTGATTTTAAACTTAACAAACTTCTCCAAAAAAAGCTAAAAATTAAGCGACTTTGTCTAGCTTCTGTGAAATTGACTTTACCAATTGATAATCAGCTAAAAACCTTTACAATTCCTTATCCAGAACACATAGAAAAAGCAAAACAATCCTTACAAGATATTGACTTAACTCAATGTTAAAAATAAAATAGTAATGATAAACACTTTGCCAAAAATGGACTCGAAGTGTTTGTTCAAAGTTTGTGATGCAAACTTTCATATTGGAGTATATTATGACAGCAAACGAATTACGCTCAAAATATATTGAGTTTTTTAAAAGCAAAAACCACGTAGAAATTTCTGGTAAATCTCTTATCCCAGAAAATGATCCATCTGTTTTGTTTACAACAGCTGGTATGCACCCACTAGTTCCATATCTTTTAGGTGAACCACACCCAGCAGGAACTCGTCTAACAGACTATCAAAAATGTGTTAGAACAGGTGATATTGATGAAGTAGGCGATCCAAGTCACTTAACATGTTTTGAAATGCTTGGAAACTGGTCTTTAGGTGATTATTTCAAAAAAGAATCCATCGCTTATTCATATGAATTTTTAACAAGCAAAGATTGGCTAGGTTTAGACCCACGTATGCTTTCTGTAACAGTTTTCGAAGGTGATGAAAACGCTCCTCGTGACGAAGAATCAGCTGGTTACTGGAAAGAAAACGGAATGCCAGAAGATAAAATCGCATACATGCCAGTTAGCGATAACTGGTGGGCAGCAGGTCCTACAGGTCCTTGTGGTCCAGATACAGAAATCTTTTACTGGGTTGGTGAAGGTTTACCACCAGTTGGCTCAAACAAAGGTACAGATTCTGCAAATTGGATGGAAATCTGGAACAACGTATTCATGGAATACAACCGTATCGACGAAAAAACATTGGTAAAACTTCCAAAACAAAATGTTGATACAGGTATGGGTCTTGAAAGAACAAACTGTATTCTTCAAGGAAAAAACTCTGTTTATCTAACAGAAGTTTTCCAACCAATTATCAATACTATTGAAAGTCTTTCAAACTACAAATATGGCACAGACGAAGAAAAGGACAAATCTGTTCGTATTATCGCTGACCACAGCCGTTCAAGTGTATTTATCCTTGGTGACCAAAAAGGCGTTACTCCAGACCGTGTTGGAGCAGGTTACGTTTTACGTCGCTTGATTCGCCGTGCAGTACGCCACGGAATGAAACTTGGAATCGAAGAATCATTCCTAGCAAAAATTGCTTTGTCAGTTGTAGAAAACTTCTGTTGTGCTTACCCAGAATTAAGCGATAACAAAGACAAGATTTGTAACGAATTAACAAAAGAAGAAGAAAAATTCCGCCAAACTCTAAAAAAAGGTGAAGCAGAATTCCAAAAACTTCTTCCTAACTTGATGAAAAACCCTAAAAAAGAAATCAGTGGAAAAGTTGCTTTCCGCTTGTACGATACATTCGGTTTCCCTCTAGAACTTACAGAAGAACTTGGAGCAGAAAACGGATTTACTGTTGATAAAGAAGGTTTCAAAGAAGCAGAAAGAAAACACCAAGAAGCTTCAAAATCAGCTGATGCTGGAGCTGCAAAAGGTGGTCTTGCAGAACAATCTGAAATCACAACTGCATATCACACAGCAACACACCTTCTACAACAAGCACTTGTAAACGTACTTGGAAATCAAGTTGCGCAAAAAGGTTCAAATATCACAAACGAAAGAATGCGTTTTGACTTTACTTTTGAACGTCCAATGACAAAAGAAGAAATTGCACAAGTAGAAGCTATTGTAAACGAACAAATTGCACTAGATTTACCTGTAACAATGGAAGTTATGGACTTAGAAGAAGCAAAAGCCAGTGGAGCTCGTGCATTATTCGGTGAAAAATACGATGCAAAAGTGAAAGTTTACACCATCGGAAATGCTGATTCTTGGTTCAGTAAAGAAGTTTGTGGTGGTCCACACGTAGAAAATACTGGAAAAATTGGTAAATTCAAAATTACTAAAGAACAGTCATCTTCTGCAGGTGTTCGCCGCATTCGTGCTGTAATCGAATAAAAAAAATAAAAATTTGTAACAAAAAATCAAGATTGGTGTTTTATATTTACATCAATCTTGAAAATACAAAAGGGATATTTTATGAAAAAACAGGTTTTAATCATTCTTACTCTTATATTTGCTTTTGGTACAGTTTTTGCTCAAGCAGACTTGCAACCTTTGGCAACAATTAAGTTACACAAAACAGAATCTGTTACATTAAAACAACTAAAAGCTAGATGTGAAGTTTACAAAAAACAAACAGGTCTTGCATCTTTTACAATCGACCAAAAGAAAGAAATCTTGGATGCTCTAATTGATGAAAAACTTATTCTTCAAGCTGCAGCAAAAGCTGGGTTATCTTTAACAGATTCTCAAACCCAAGAATTGTATCTAAATGCTTTATCAAGCCAAGTTGGTGCTCAAATTACAGAACAACAATTTGCAGCTCTTGTAAAAGAACAAACTGGACTTTCACTTGATGAGTTTTTCCAAAGTCAACTTGCAATGACTGCTGTTGAATATAAAACTTTCTTGAAAAATCAGTATATTGCACAGCAATATGTTGTTGCATTGAAAGCAAATGAATTGAATACTATTGTTGCAACTGATGCAGAAATTCGTGACTACTACGACATGAATCAAAGTGAATTTATCCAAAATGATATCTTAAAAATGTTCTTGGTTATTGTTCCAAAAACAACTCCAAATGCTAAAGAAAAAGCACAAGAACTTTACGATTCACTACAAGGAAATGTTACAGCTTCAAAATTGGATGCTGTGAAAGTTACTGGTAAGTCAGAAGGTACTTATCAAGCAGGTGATATGTATGTATCAAAAAATGCAACAGCTGCTGCACAATTAGGTATTTCAAATGCTGATTTGTTAAAACTTTTCAAAATGGAAAAAGACGAATTCTCTGAAATCACAGAAACAGCATCTGATTATCAATTCTTTATTGCAAGAGAAATTACTCCTGCAAAAATGTTGACTTTAAGTGATGTTGTTCAACCTGATTCAAACGTAATTGTTTACGACTATATTCGTGAACGTTTGACAGCAGAAAAACAAACAATTTATTTTTCACAAGCTGTACAAGAAGTTACAGATTCTCTAAGAACACCATCAAATTTCCAAATGGTTAGAACTGGAGATGCACTTAATTCATTACTAGAAAATTGGTAATAAGGGAGCTATTGTGGCACGTAGAAAGAGTAGAATTATTGCTTTCCAAGGAATTTATTCTTGGGATGTTGGTTCAATTTCAGAATCTCAAGTTTTAGAATTTAGTTGGGTTTCTGATGAAGTAAAAAACAATCTAGGTGTAGATGGTCTTACTTTTGCCAAACTTTTGGTAAGTGGAACAATCGAACATATCTCTGAAGTTGATGCAATGATAAAAAAGCATATTATCAACTGGGATTTTGAACGTCTTAACAAAGTTGATTTGGCTGTATTGAGAATTAGTACATATCCTCTTATGTTCCAAAAAGATATTCATCCTTCTATCATTATTGATGAAGCAATTGATATTGTAAAAGAATTTGGTACTGACGACTCATTTAAATTTGTTAATGCTGTTCTAGACAGTATTAGAAAAGAAGTTCAATAAAAACTATGAAAAGCAATAAGTCCTTTTATGAATTTTTTCTACTCATATTGATGGCTTGTTGCTTTTTTAGTTGTAGTAAAACTGTAAATGATACAGCTTTTAATACAAAGTTAAATATTGTAGATGTTAGTATTTCTTCTGGGCAGTTTGATTCTGCCGAGAAGATGCTAAAAAAGCTCGAAAAAGACGCCTTGGGTGTGTATCAGCGTTTGGGAATTATCAAAAGATATTTTTCACTTAGCGAATATCAACTTGCTGAATCATACATCAAAAAATCACTAAAAAAACTACCTGATAATATTGAGTTAAACAGTGTTTACGCTCAATTTTTGCTTAGACAAAATCGCTTAGAAGAAGCTGAGACTGTTGCTAAAAATCTTGTTGGTACAAAATATGCTTCTATTTATTCTGAAGTGCTTTTTACAAAAAACGTAAACCAATCTGATTATTTTTCCAGTGAATATATCCAACTTTATCTTGATTGTGCAGAGTCAACTGGTGATTCTGTGTGGTTGAAAAACGCTGCTGTTATCGCTGCAAGTAAAGGTGATATGAAGCAAGGTCTTTCATATAAGCCCTTTATTCTTACTGCAAAAGATTATCCATATTTTTGGGCTTTGCTTGAATACGATACAGAAAATTATGTGGATTCTATAGAAACTCTTGCCCTTTGTAACGAAACTAATGAAGCAATCTTGTTAAAATCAGACTGTTTGCTTCGTCTTAACGAAATCGATTATGCAAGTGATTATTGGAACGAAAATCTTGATGTAAACCTAGATGAAAATTTTGGTGATGATAAAATCATTCTCCCATTAGAAATATATTACAATGCTTCTAAATATGCCATAAACAAAGAGGATTACACTTCTTCATATAAATATTTGACTTCCATGGTAACTGAATATCCCTATTCAGAAAAAGCTTTGGCTTTATATGCTGACTACGCTTTTTATATGGCAGATGTTAAAAATCAGCAAAGTAGTTCTGCAAAAAAAACTTCTCTAAAAACTTTGGCTATGGAAAAAATTGATTCATATCCTCGCATTCCTATTTCTGACGTTTTGTACAGAATGAATAGTGCTTTGGAAAAATCATACTCATCTTCTTTGCTAGTTGAATATTTGCAAACTAAATGGGTTGCAGAAAATTATACAGAAGAAAATATTGTTATAGACATTTGGAATACTTTAGAAAAAACTATGGAAAACAATGTTTATGACGAATACGTTTTGAATTTCGCTATTTCATATTTTTCCTTGCATCATAAAGAAAAACAGGCTGAATTGATTTTTGCAGATTATGTGAAGCAAAAGTACGGAAACGAAGATTTTGGGAAATATGCTTCTGATTTTGATAGTTGGGAAGCAGAAACTGCCGCTTGGTATTGTGTAAATAATCAACAATATGATGATGCTCTACGAAATTACGAGAATTTGTGTTTTGAGAGAGATGTTATTCCAAGTTATTATGTTCAGATGAATTTAGGCGCAGTTTATAATGCTATGGGAAGTGAAAAGAAAGCGCTAGAAACTTATGGTGTTTTAGCTTCTAAAAATTTGGGTGACAAACTTGCTTCTGAAGTGCATTTTAGAATTGGGAATATTCATTACAATCTAAAAGATAAAAAAAATGCTTTGCTTAGCCTAAATTATAGTATCAAACTAAATCCAGACAATCACAAAGCACGTTTATTGCTCAAAAAATTAGATTAACCAATTTTTGCGATGATATCAGCTGCTTTTAGAATTAGATGATCTTCGCCGTCAATTTCGATTGATGTTCCAGCATATTTATCATACATAACTCTTTCGCCTGGTTGAACTTTGATTTTGTCAGTATCGTCGCCGATTGCAATTACAGTTGCAATTTGTGTTTTTTCTTGAGCTGTGTTAGGAATAATAATTCCACTTGCTGTTTTAGCTTCTGTTTTTTCTGTTTTAACTAAAACTCTGTCTGCTAAAGGTGTAACCTTCATAAAATTCCTCCAAAATTTGGGCAAATTATTTTCAAATTTATATACTTATAATTTAAAAAAAATATTAACTAAGGTCAAGGAAAATGTGTATTTTTTGCCCTTTTTTTTTGGTGGAATAGGTTTCTTGGAATATGAAATTGTGTCAAAATGACTCGCTACAATCTTTGAAAAATTTGATTGTGTCAAAATTACCCACATGATATTTTCTTTGTTGAAAATTGTGTTGAAATATTAGATTTTCGTTAGTTTTATCATCTTGTTAATTTGTTGTAAAATAAAGAAATAAAATTTAATTTGTAATTTTTCTGAAATATTTAAAAGTTGGCACGGTTTTTGCAAGTAAGTTTGTATACCTTGGAGGTAAACGATGACAAAAGATGATACAGTTTTAACAATGTACTTAAGAGAAATCAACAAGATTCCTCTATTAACTCGTGAAGAAGAAAACGAACTTGCACTAAAAGCCAAAGCTGGTGATGTTGCAGCAAAAAATAAAATCGTAAATGCGAACCTTAGATTCGTTATTACAGTTGCAAAAAAATATCAAAATCATGGTTTAGATTTAACAGATTTGATTAGCGAAGGAAACCTTGGATTGCTTACAGCTATCGAAAAATTTGATACAACAAAGGGTTATCACTTTATTTCTTATGCTGTTTGGTGGATTCGTCAAAGCATTTTGAAAGCAATTTGCGAAAAATCAAGAATGATTCGTCTTCCATTGAACCGTGCAAATGAGCTTGTTCAAATCGAAAAAGCAAAGAAAACTATTTCTGCAAATCTTAGCGAAGACGAAGAAATTAGAGAAATTGCTGGAATGCTAAATATGAGTGAAGCTCACGTTCGTGATATGATTAATATTGCTCATGATATGGTTTCTCTTGATTCTGCTGTACGTCCAAATGATTCTGAAAGTTCTTCTGTTGGTGAGTTTATCGAAGACACAATGTATACTCGCCCTGAAGATGAGGTTATCAACCAAGGTATGAAAGAAGATATTGCTAAGGTTTTAGCAACATTGACTGAAAAAGAAGCTGAAGTTTTACGCTATCGTTTTGGTCTTGAAGGTCACAAATCAATGTCATTAAAAGAAGTAGGTGATGTATTTAACCTTACAAAAGAAAGAATTCGTCAAATCGAGAAAAAAGCTATAAAAAGACTTCAACATCCTGTTAGAGCAAAACGCCTAGCAGCTTATATTGCATAAAGTTAATAAAAATTAGTTTTCGGCGAGAATATCCTCCCTCGCCATTTCCATAATCTCTTTGTCATTAATGGGGTCCGCAATTCCTAGGGTAAAATATCCGGATTGTTGGATCCCATTTATATCTCCAGGCCCTCTAAGTTTCAAATCTTCTTCTGCAATAAAAAATCCATCATTACTTGAATATAAAACTTTCATGCGTTGTTTGCCGATTTCAGAGAGTTTTTGGCTGTAAATCAAAAAGCAGTATGATTGCTGACTTCCACGTCCAACTCGTCCACGTAATTGGTGAAGTGCTGCAAGTCCAAAGCGTTCTGCGCCTTCGATTACCATACAGGTGGCGTTTGGCACGTCAACTCCAACTTCTACAACAGTAGTTGCTATCAAAACTTGGATAGAACCGTCTCGAAATCCGTTTAATATTTCGTTTTGTTGCTCTTCATCAACTTTTGAGTGAACTAAGGCGCATTTATATTCTGGGTAAACTTGTTGGCTTAAAAATGCATACATTTCTTCTGCGGATTTTAGAGGCATTACTCGGTTTTCGCTTTCTTGCGGGTCAACTTCTTCTCCCTCAATCAAGGGATAAACAAAATATGCTTGATGGCCTTTTTGAAGTTCTTGACGAACAGCCTCGTAAACTTTGAATTCGTTGCCCTGAGCTGTAAGGTGAGTTGTAATAGGCTTTCGCCCAGATGGCATGGTTTTTATAGTTGAAACGTCCAAATCCCCAAAAATTGTTAGAGCTAAAGTTTGGGGAATTGGAGTGGCGCTCATCAAAAGTAAATCTGGTTGTCGAGGAAGCTCTCCATTTTTCATTTTGTCCATTTGATCTAGGGATGTTCGACCTTTGTCCAAAATGGCACTTCGTTGAACTACTCCGAAGCGATGTTGCTCATCAATTACAACAAATCGCAAATTTTTATATTGTATGCTTTGTGAAAATAAAGCATGTGTACCAATCACAATATCAACTAAGCCTGATTTTAGCGCGTTTAGCAAAGTTTTCCGCCCAGCAGTGTTTATATTGCCTGTTAAAAATGCAATTCGCACATTTAGCGGCTCAAGAATTTTGGAAGCATTTTCAGCGTGTTGTTTTGAGAGAATTTCCGTTGGTGCAAGGATTGCAACTTGTCCACCGTAGTCGATTGAGCGCAAAGCAAGAAAAAAAGCGGTTAAAGTTTTTCCAGAGCCAACATCCCCTTGTAAAAGTCTTGCCATTCGAAATGGATTGTCGTCTTTTATCACTTGAGATTCTGACAAATCCATATCAATGTTCATTTCGTAAATAACTTTTTTCTGGTCCTCGGTTAGAGGGAAGGGAAGACGTTGATATAGAAGTTTTTGTCGTGGCGAAAGTGAAGATTCAAAATCCTTTGGAGGTTCCTTTGAACAAAGCGTTTCTATGTTTTTTTTTCGCTGTTTTGCTCTTTCTAAAACTGTTTTTTGGAAATTGTAGAGTTCTTCGTAGATTAGAGTTTTTTTTGCATCTAAAGCTTCTTGCATATTTTCTGGTTTGTGCATTTTGAAAATAGCGTCGTTTTTAGAAAGCAAATTTCTCTTTTGCATGATATTTTCAGGAATTTCGTTTTCGATGCCTTTGCAATATTGAGTTAAAGCTTTATCAATTACTTTTCGAAGTTGAAGTTGAGTTAATCCTTGGGTTAATGGATAAATTGGTAAAACTTTTGAGTTTGGAACTTCTGTATTTCTGTAGTCGTCGATAGAAGTGTCTTGTGCGATACATTCTGCATCGAAACTTGTGCACTGTAGTTCGCCGTATCTTAGGACAAACTTTCCGGTGACGGAAATCACAGAGTTTTCAGGTAGTGTTTTTGCAAGAAATGGTCGGTTAAAGCAAACTAAAGCGGCGGTTCCAGTTCCGTCATCAATTCGGATACGGAGAGTTCGCATTTTTCCGTATCCAAAATATTCGTGGCTAAGAACCTGTGCAATAGTATGAACTTTTCCTGTGTTAAACTGACTTATGCTGATTTTTTTTGTTCTATCTTCAAAATCTCTTGGCCAATAGGATAATAAGTCTGCAACGGTAAAAATCCCAACTTTTGCCAAAGTTTTCGCCATTGTAGGACCAATTCCCGAAAGAGAAGAAACAGGTGTTTCAATTGAAGATAATTTCATATATCAGTTAGAGTTAAAAATTAGAATGGTAAAAATGTTAATAATTTTGCTACTAATCCAAAAATCCAACTACCAACAATTTGGAGTAAGATACTTGCAACAAGTGTGATTCCAAGACCCATTTTGTTTGAAACAATTTTGTCTTTGAAAACAATGCTTGTAACTTTTGATTGAACTGGATAAATAATTCTGTCCAAATTTGTCCAAAGGGAAGATGAATAATCTTTTTTTAGCAATGCTACGATAAGACGGATTAAAAGCAAAATGTTGTAAACTGTTAAAATACTTGAAATTGCAGTCCAACACACTTGGATAATTGATGCAATTAGATATCCAACTGAAAATCCACCGTAAAATAACATTTGGTTGATTAAACTTGATGCAATACTTAGAACACCGATTGCTACGATTGGAGAAAAGTCGATAGCACCAATTTGTAGGAATCTGATTTTTCTAAAAATATTTAGATATGGGTCGCAAACTTTTGATAAAAATTGACCAAAAGCGGAGTAGTTTAATTCTGGTAACCAAGTTAAAACAATGCGAATAATACATAAAAGTGTGTAAATTGAAATCACTGATGTAATTAATCTAAAAAGAAACATATTTATACCTCTTATAAAAAGTTAATGAGGAAATATCAATTTCCGAATAAACTTTTTTGCGCTGTTTTGTAACGTAGTGAAAAACAGCAAAAGATATGATAGTTTGCAACGCAAACTTTAGGAATAAACACTTCGACGCAATTTCAGGAGAAGTGTTTATTTATAATTCTTTGTTTTCCTTAACAATTTTATTATATCGTTTTTTTCGATATTGTAAATATTTAACTTTTCCATACTTCCACGATGCCTGGAAGTGTGGCGATTTCTTCAAGAACTTCATCGCTAGAAGAAATCTTTGTACTAGGACTAGCTGTTAATGTGTATGATTTTCCAAATATATCTATATGAAAATATACTGAACAATTGCCTTCAAGTCCAAACAAATAATCTTGTAATCCACGAAGTTCTTTCTCAGATACGAGATTTTCTCTGAATCTAATGTGAACTTCTTGAATTGATTTTTCCTGCAATTCATTTGGGTTAAGCACTTCATCAACTAGCAAGGATGGATATTCACGGCTTTTGTCGATTTTTCCAGTTAATGCCACAACTGCATCTGGTGTGATTACAGAGCTGTATTTTTCCCATGTTTTTGGGAAGAATGTTATGTCTAAAGTGCCGTCAAAGTCTTCTAGTTTTGCAAAAGCCATTGGTGCACCTTTTTTTGTAACAATTGTGCGAATTTCTTTTATCATCCCAATGATGGTATAAGGTTTGTCTGGCTGTGTTCTTGAAATACCTGATGTTTGCAAATTGGTACATCGACTGATTGTTGTTTTAAACTGATCAAGTGGGTGTCCTGAAATGTAAAAGCCTAAAAGCTCTTTTTCTACAGCAAGTTTTTCTAGAGGAGTCCAGTCTGGTGTGTCTACAAAAACAAAATCCACAAATTCTTTGATACCTGCTTCTTCAAAAAGACTGATTGCACCGTATTGGTTTGCTTCTTTTATCTTTTCAACGTGATTTATGGCGTTTTCCATGTTTGAAAGAAGCAATGGTCGGCTTTGACCAAGATTGTCAAATGCACCAGTTTTGATAAGAAGTTCGATAGGTTTTTTACCAACGCTTCTAATATCAACTCTTTCAAGGAAGTCCATAAAACTTTTGTAAGGTCCGTCTTTTTTGCGTTTTTCAACGATTTCCTCTGCAGCACCTTCTCCAAGACCTTTGATTCCCATAAGTCCGTAAACGATTCTTCCATCAACTACGTCGAAAACTTTGTCAGAGCGGTTTACATCCGGTGGGTCAATGGCAAGACCCATGGCTCGACCTTCTGCAATATATTGTGGAACCTTGTCCGTAGAGGTGATTTCGTTTGTTAAGTTGGCTGCAATAAATTCTGCAGGAAAGTGTGCTTTTAAATATCCTGTGCGATATGCAACAACTGAATAGGCTGCTGCGTGAGATTTGTTAAATCCGTACCCAGCAAATGGAACCATGATTTCAAAGATTTCTTCTGCGTGTTCTTTGGTAAACCCTTGTTTTAATGCACCTTCAACGAACTCTTCTTTTTTCTGCATCAAAACTTCTAGTTTTTTCTTACCCATAGCACGACGAAGCATATCAGCGCCACCAAGTGAGAATCCTGCAATTCTCTGAGCAACTTGCATAACCTGTTCTTGGTAAACCATAACCCCGTATGTTTCTTTTAGTAAGTCTTCAAGACATGGGTCAGGATAGTGAACTGTTTCTGGTTTCCATTTTCCGTCAATGTATTGCGGGATGTAATCCATAGGACCAGGACGATACAAAGCGTTCAAAGCAACAAGCTCTTCAACACAACGAGGCTGAAGTTGCTTCATGATTTTTTGCATACCGGGACTTTCAAACTGGAAAATCGCAACTGCTTCACCACGACAGAACAAGTCAAAGGTTTTTTCGTCGTCGATAGGAGCTTCATTTGTATCAAAATTTTCAAATCCTGGTCGCTTTCTAATAATTTGCTCTGCGTATTTTATAAGAGTTAAAGTTTTTAGCCCCAAATAGTCCATTTTTACAAGCCCACATGGCTCGATAATATCCATTGTGTATTGAACTGCAACTTTTCCAGTTTTAGAATCCTTGTAAACAGGAGCCCAATCAGGCAAAGCTGAACGACCAATAACGATACCAGAAGCGTGAAGGGAAGTGTTTCTGTTTACGTCTTCAAGTTTGTAACAGATTTCAAACAATTTTTGATATTTTGGCTCATCTTTATATGGAATAAGTTGACCAAAATCAGGGTGTTTTTCATCTGGTTCTTTAAAAGCATCTGCTAGGTGAACTTTTGCCCCTTCTGGAATGCACTTTTTTAGCATATTCACTTCAGAAAGTGGAATGCCCAAAGCTCGGCCAACGTCAGCCAAAACTGCTTTTGGTTTTAGCGTTCCAAAGGTGATAATGTGACCAACTTGAGGATCTCCGTATTTTTCACGAGTATATTCGATAACACGTTGACGGCCTTCGAAGCACATGTCAACGTCAAAGTCGGGCATGGAAACACGTTCTGGATTTAGGAAGCGTTCAAAAATCAACCCGTATTTAAATGGGTCAATATCTGTGATTGTCATGGCGTAAGCAACAAGGGAACCTGCCCCTGAACCACGCCCCGGTCCGATTGGAACTCCGTTATTTTTTGACCAGTTGATAAAATCCCAAACAATCAAAAAGTAGCCTGAAAATCCCATTTGGAAAATGATACCAAGTTCGTATTCTGCACGTTTTCTAATTTCTTCAGTAATTGTGCCATATCTTTTTTCAAGACCGGTGTAAACTAAGTGCCGAACATAATCATCTTGATTTTTGAATTCTGGTGGAATCTCGTAAACTGGCAAACAATCTTTTAATTGTTCAGTTTTATATTGAGGAATTGTTAAATCGCACATGTCAGCGATTTTTTTTGTATTTGTGATTAATTCTGGTAAGTCTGGATATAAAGCTGCCATTTCTGCACCAGTTTTCATGTAATAAACTGGGCCTCCTGGCATTTTCCCGTGAGGTTCTGATTGAAGTTTTTTACGTCCGATACAAACTAGGATATCTTGAGCTTCTGCATCATCTTCATCAACGTAGTGAATATCGTTTGTTACAACCATTGGAATATCAAATTTTCGTGCAATGGCAACAAGTTTTGGCGCAACACGATCTTCATCATCAATTCCGTGTTTTTGAAGCTCAATGTAAAAATGGTCTTTTCCAAAAATTTCAGAATAAGTTTGTACCATTTTTTCAGCTTCTTCATCTTTTCCAGCCAATAAAAGCTGTGGAAGTTGCCCTGCCACACAGGCTGTAAGACAAATTAGCCCCTCAGAATATTGGCGAATAAGTTCTTCATCAATTCGGGGTTTGTAATACATACCTTCAGTGTAAGAAAGACTTGTAAGATAGCAAAGATTTTTGTATCCCTGAACATTTTTAGCAATCAAAATTAAGTGATAATATTTGTTTCCTTCTTCAGTTCCCTTTCGCTCCTTACGACTACCACCTGCAACATAAAATTCGCACCCAACAAGTGGATTAATGCCTTCTTTATGACAAAGCTGCTCAAAGCGCAAAGCCCCAAACATATTTCCGTGGTCAGTTAAAGCCAAGGCACTCATGCCAAGTTCCTTTGCTCGTTTTACAAGTTTAGTGATTTTAGAAGCACCGTCTAAAAGAGAATAATCAGAGTGTACGTGAAGGTGAACAAAGTCATCCTTTGGGATTTCTGTTTGTTCAGTATTTTCAATATTATCAGCCATAATTGCATTATAGCATTTTTTAGGGAAAATGTATTGCTTTTTGGAAATATTATGCAAGGATTTTTAGGAAGTAAGTTGAAAAAAAATTAGGTTGGTTTGATTTTGCTCACCAAACGAAGATACAGAAAGTGTATTTAAACTTGCAGGGATTCCAAAGGGGTGCAACTCCCTTTGGTCGTTCTTTTGGGAAGAGAGGGAGTATGAGGGAGAGAAACCCTTTTTATCGAAAAAAAGGGTTTCTCTCCCTCATAAAGTTTCCCAGCTTTTTCAAAGCTGACTCCTCCCAAAGTCTTGGGAAAAATCAACCTCGTTTTTTCAAAACATTTTTTTTCAAAAAATGTTTAACCTTTCACTGTTTCAGAAATCGCAGAAATTGTTCCTGCTAAATTTTGAATATCTGATGGAATAATAATTTTTGTTGCTTTTCCGTCGGCGGCTTTTTCAAAGGCTTCAAAACTTCTTAGTTTTAGAACAGCTTCATCAAGACCAACAGATTTTATCATTGCAAGACCGTCTGCTGTTGCTTTTTGGATTGCAAGAATAGCTTCAGCTTCACCCTTTGCTTTTTGGATTTGTGATTCTTTTTCAGCTTCAGCTTCCAAAATCAATGCAGCTTTTTTACCTTCAGCTTCTAGGATTGCAGATTGTTTGTGACCTTCTGCAATAAGAATTGCTTCACGGCGTTCACGTTCTGCACGCATTTGTTTTTCCATAGCTTCTTGGATTGTTTCTGGTGGAATAATGTTTTTAACTTCCACACGATTAACTTTAATTCCCCAAGGGTCTGTTGCTTCATCAAGAATACTTCTCATGCGAGTATTGATAACGTCGCGGCTTGTAAGAGTTCCGTCAAGTTCAAGTTCGCCAATGATGTTACGAAGTGTTGTAGCAGAAAGATTTTCGATTGCGTTCATTGGATTTTCTACACCGTATGTATACAATTTTGGATCTGTGATTTGAAAATAAATAACAGTATCAATCATCATTGTAACGTTATCTTTTGTGATAACAGGTTGTGGTTTGAAATCCAAAACTCTTTCTTTTAGTGAAACTTTGTTGGCGATTCTGTCAATAACTGGAATTTTAACATGTAGCCCAACTTGCCAAGTGGTTAAATATCCACCAAGACGTTCCATAATGAATGCTTCTGATTGTGGTACGATTCTAATGTTAGCAACAAGTAGAATCAACACAAATACGATTAAACCAATAATAATTCCCATTTTTTTATTCCTCCTAAAATGTGATTTTTAGTTTATCTTCTTTATTTTTTAGATACGATAGCTGTTACGCCTTCAATATTTTGTAACAAACATTCTGTTCCTTCTTCTAAATCTTCTTCAGAAACAGATTTTGCTGTCCAAATTTTCCCATCAATCTTAACTTCGCCTTTTTCAAATTTAGTAATCTTTTTTGTAACTAGGGCGGATTTACCGATTAATGCTTCTACGTTTGTTTTTTCTTTGTTAGCATTTAGTTTTTTTACTGCGAATGGACGTGTAAAAATCAAAAGCACAATAGAAATAACAAGCATCAATAATACTTGATAGAGAAATGGAATTGGCAAATATGATAAGAAAATCATAGGAACTGAGCCAATCGCAAACCAAATTGTTGTTAATCCAGCTGTAAAAACTTCTATTACAGTGAAAATAATAACCATTGAAAGCCAGAACCATGGAAGGTTGTTTAAAATTAAATTCATCATAAAAATATTATAGTTCATTTTTCTGAAAAATACAGAATTTTGTGAAAAATATTTATTTTTTATTATTCAATTTCTGTTGCATTTTTGTATTTAAAAATATAAAATTAAGCGTAAGCGAATTACATTTTATACTTGTTATGGAGGTGCATTTTATGGACGCGGACCCTAGTAGTAAACGCAATTTTTCTCAAAAAAATCAAAATGCACCGGAGCTTAATATCAGATAAAAAAGCTTTCTTGTGCATAAAAGGACAAAATTATGATTACTTTTTGGCAGCAAGAAAATAATAAATTAGTTCACCTCGAAAAAGACGAATTAGCTAAAGACAAAAAAACTTGGATAGATGCTCGTTCTGTTACAAGTGAAGATATCAAAATCCTTGAAGAAGAATACGGCGTTTATCGTGAACATGTTTTGGATATTCTTGACCAAGACGAAATGTCTCGTGTTGAGCCAGATGACGATTATACTCTTCTTATCTTTCGTCTTCCAATTTTTAACCCTGAAAATGACGTTCCTTATCTCACAATTCCAATAGGTATAGTTTTGTTTCCAGACAAGATTATTACAATTTGTTGGACAGATTGTGAAGTTTTAAAAGATATTACATCAAATCGCGTAAAAAATATTTCAATTGACGATTTTGTTACCTTCGTTTTGAAGATAATGAGCCGCACTGATATTAGCTTTTTGCGTTATCTAAAGGAAATAAACAGACGTACTATCACTATTCAAGGTGAATTGCAAATGTCTGTTAAAAATAACGAACTTATCCAACTTTTTAACTTAGAAAAATCTCTAGAATACTTTACAACTTCATTAAAAAGTAACCAATTGTTCATTGAGAAGTTATATAAGACAAGAAGTATTCGGCTTGATGAAGATCAAAAAGATTTTCTAGACGATATTGCTATTGATAACCGACAGGCAATCGAAATGACAGATATTTATTCGAACATCTTGTCCGGAATGATGGATGCTTTTGCTTCTGTTATTTCTAACAACTTAAATATCGTGATGAAAAGATTGACAGTTGTATCTTTGGTTTTAAACGTACCAACTTTGATTGTTAGTTTCTTTGGAATGAATATTAAGCTTCCATTTGCAAACTCTGGTTGGGTCGGAACTATTTGCGTTTGTTCAATTTGTTTGGTTGCAACATTTTTAGCAAGTTTAATATTAAAAGATAAGCCAGTAAAAGAAAAACGCAGAAAGAAGAAAAAACGAAAGTACAAAAAATCTGACGAAAATTAGTTTTGTAGCTGAAAAACACTTCTTCCAGATTACGTAGAAATGTTTTACCTTAAAGTCATTTTTAGGAGTTTTTATGAAAAAGAGTTTTGCTTCATTGATGTTGATTTTCTGTGGTGTTTTTGCATTATTTTCTCAAACTCAGCCTGTAAATACATCTCGTTGGTTAGAGCCAAGCGATTACAAAAAAGAGATGGCAAAAGTTTATCGGGAGTCTATTTTTTCTTCTATAAAAACTCTAGATTTTGTGGATTTTGATTCAGATTTTTTTGATATTGGGGAAGGCACAGAATCAATTACTGCACAAAGAACTATATATCCTTTTAGTATAAATAAATACGAAACAACTTACAAACTTTGGTACTCTGTGCGAACTTCAGCTGAAGCCATGTTTGGATATCATTTTGAAAATCCTGGACAAGAAGGAAGTATGGGACGCCGCGGAAAAGTTCCAACTGAAAGAGAAAATCATCCTGTAACAACTATCACTTGGTATGACGTAATTGTTTGGTGTAATGCTTTTAGTGAATTATGTGGATATACACCATGTTACACATACGAAGGAGAAGTTATCAGAGATTCTTCAATGACTTCTGAAATCGACTTATGTCAGTGCGATTTTTCTGCAAACGGATTTAGATTGCCAACTGAAACAGAGTGGGAATATGCTGCTCGAAAAAATTTTGTATCATCTGAAAAAAAAGTTGAACTTAGCAACATGGAAAGCGGAGATTCTTGGTCATTTTTCAATGCTACAACCACAAATGAGGTTGGTACTGCTGGAGAACCAAACTCTGCAGGACTTTTCGATATGAGTGGTAACGTGCTTGAATACTGCTTTGACTGGTTTGGGGATTATCTTCCAGAAACTGCAAACGCACAATATTCAGGAATCTTTTTGGGAAGCGAAAGAGTTTCTCGTGGCGGAAGTTTTAGCGAATATACTCCATTTTTGAATGCTGGGGATAGATATTCTTATGACCCAAACGAAGCTTACGGTTTTATGGGCTTTAGAATCGCAAAATCACGATAAAATTATCTTTTTGAATAATTCGCAAATAAGGACGTTTTGTTATCATTTATTGACAAAAAATCCTATCTAAATATATTATAACTTAACAAAAAAATTGGTTTTGTCTATAATCCTATTTAGGTGGTTTATGAAAATGTTTAAAAAAATTGCTTTTGTAATGTTATTTGTGATTATGGTTTTGACACCTGTAATGGCACAAGTTGCAGCAGACCCTAATGATGCATTTTATGAAGATGCTTTACGTTGGGAATTGCAAGGGCTTATTTCTAAACTTCCAGAAATGCGCCCTTATTCTTTACAGTTGGTAAAAAGCATTTTGGAAACTGTAATGGCTTCAGAAGATGAAATCGCTGCCGAGGAAGCTAAGGAATATTATGAAAAATATTTTGGTAAATTTCTTCGATTTGGAGCAGAAACTAGTGTTTATACTGAAATAAAAGACGGTAAGCTTGAAAAACAGTTGGATATAAATCCCTTGATTTACGGTAATGCTGAAGTTTTACCAAATACCACAATTAGCTTTGAAGCTACTCCAATGCTTTCAACCGTTTTGCCAAGAGAGGGGTTGATTCCAAAGTATACAGCACCTA
This sequence comes from Treponemataceae bacterium, assembly GCA_045631425.1. Lineage (GTDB taxonomy): Bacteria > Spirochaetota > Spirochaetia > Treponematales > Treponemataceae > Treponema_I. The sequence goes on from JAZQUR010000085.1 coordinate 65,965, forward strand.
AATATGACGGTGTTGCAGATGGAGCTGATGTAGGAAAATTTAATATTTATTCACCTTTTAATGCTGTTGTTGGCTACGGTGCAAAAGATATCTATTTTCAGTTTGGATTGAATCGTAATTCATTTGGTAATATTTTGGATAAGGGAATTGTAATTGGTAGTACAGCTCCGCATGTTGGTTCGTTTGTATTTACAATCAATAAAGAAAGAGTTAATTATCATTTAGCAATGTTAATGCTAACAGCTTCTACTTCTATGGGAAGTGGAATATATCCTTCTAAATATTTCTATCTCCATTCTATAGGTCTTAATATAACAGATAAATTACAATTTACTTTTTATGAAACAGCAACGACAGGCCCTCAGTTTAATTTTTCATATTTACTTCCAATTGTCCCATTTATGGCAGTTCAACATATTTATGGATGTAATAATGACAACTTGTTAATGGGAGGACAACTTTCTTACCGTCCTGTAAAGGGTCTAAGTTTATTTATTAATGGATATGCTGATGATTTGCATTTTAATGATTTAGTTCGTTTCCAATTTGATACACGATTGAAATTTGCTTTAGAGACAGGTATTCAATATGCTCCTTCTTCTGCATCATTGTGTAAGTTTGCTTTACTAGATTATACAATGATAACTCCATATACATATTCTCATTCTATGTTTGATGGTAATCATAAATTAGATCTTACAGGACCTAATTATCAAAATCATACAACTAGAGGTGTTTCTCTTGGTAGTATGATTGAACCTAATTCAGATAGTTTACGTCTACTTTTAAGATTATCTCCAATGGACAAACTTCAAATTGAAATTAATTCTTCTATTGTAAGACATGGAAATATAAATGAAACTCTATATAAAAAAGCTGTATTTGATAAGTCTGTTGAGAATACAGATGCTTTTAATAGTGTTAAACAATATTTGATTTACGGTGGAATGACAAATGGGTCTATTTTTGACATTCCTTATGCGACAAGTGATTATTTACCATATCCTCTAAGACATTTTATGTTTTTAGATGAAACAACAAATTATGTATGCTTGCAAAATTCTATGGAAGCCAAGTATACCTATGTTCTAAAAAATAAAAGTTATTTAGAATTTGGACTAAATTATACATTACAATACGAAAGAAATGTTGGTATTGATAACAATATATTTAGTAAGGTGGATGATGTAACTGCCAATACTCCAACTTCAGAGATTATAACTTTATTAGATAATCAATATTCAGAATGGAAGTCAAAATTACATGATAAATTATCAAACTTTTTATCAATAAGTGTAAAGTTTGTTTATTAGTATTTTTATAGTTAGGTGATGTTTTATGAAAATTGTAATGTTTACAGATTGTTATTATCCAAGAATCAATGGGGTGACTATATCTGTAAAATCCTATAGCGAATGTTTAGAAAAGTTAGGACATCAAGTTTTGATTGTTTCCTGCAATTTTGAAGATACAGAAAATGATGACACAAGTGGTGCATGTTACTACGATGAAGTAAATGATGACTATCCTAATTTAACTGTTTTGCGAGTTCCAACAAGTAAATTGTTTTTTTCAGAAGAAGATAGATTGATTCGTGTTGAATACTGGAAAAATGTAGAACAAGAATTAGTAAAATTCTCACCAGATATTGTTCATATGCATTCAGAATTCGGAGCAGGATATTTAGCAAAAAAATATGCAAAAAAATATAATGTTCCTTTAGTTTATACTTTCCATACTATGTGGGAAGATTATGTCTCTAATTATATAAAATTTTTACCTTCTGCAGTTTCAAAATATATTGTGCGAAAATTATTGCATTTTTACATAAAAAGAGCAAAATTGATTTTGTGTCCTACAGCTCGAGTGAAAAAAATTGTAACAGATTATGATCCGAGTGCAAATTATGTAATTTTTCCAACTGGAATTCCTGATTTTAATGCTAATCTTCCAAAAGAAATTGAAGAAAACTTAAATCAAAAAATGAAAACTCTTATTCCAAATTATGAATCAAAAAAGATTTTGCTTTATGCAGGAAGAATTGCAAAAGAAAAGAATATTGATTTTTTGATGAAAGTCTTTAAGAAACTTTCGCAAGATAATGATGATGTAATTTTTGTTCTTGTTGGTGGTGGACCTGCAGAAGATAAATTAAAGGCTCTAGCATCAGAAATGAATCTAGAAGATAAAGTTTTTTTTCTAGGTTATCATCCTCGTCAAGAATTAACTTATTTTTATAAACTAGCATATATGTTTGTTTTTGCAAGTTTAACAGAAACTCAAGGTTTGGTAACAATTGAAGCAATGTCCGCTGGAACACCTGTTGTTGCTATTGGTGAAATGGGAACTCTCGATGTAATGCAAGGTGATAACGGCGGATTTATGGTGAAAAATAATCTAGATGAGTTTTATGAAAGGGTTTGTTTACTGTTAGAAAACCAGGAGCTTTATGATCTTAAATGTAAAGAAGCATTAGAATGGGCTCAAAAATGGTCAATAGAAGAACTTTCTCAAAAACTAGTTAAACATTATGAAAATCTATTAAGTGTGAATTAATTGGTACATATTGAGTAAAAGTGAAAATTTTTATTTACCCAAATTTATCCAAATAAAAGAAAAATAAAATGACTCACATAAGATTTATATAATTTTATAAAAGTAATAAAATTTAAATAAACTGGGGGCAATGGTTAACACGTAAGGTGATTTTACTTGACCCTATAGTTTTATCGTGTTATCTTTTATGGCACATAATTTTAATAAACAAAGGAAGGATAATATGTTCTTTTTACAAGATGCTGCAGCTGCTGCAGGTACAGGTTCATTACTATTTTCAATGTTACCAATTTTCTTAATTTTCATTATTGTCTATTTCTTCATTATTCGCCCACAGAATAAAAAACAAAAAGAAACAGAAAAAATGATTGCTGCCCTAAAAAAAGGCGACAAAATTGTAACAATCGGTGGAATCCACGGAACTGTTGCTCAAACTAAAGAAAAAACAGTTATCGTAAAAGTTGATGACAACGCAAAAATTGAATTTTCTCGTTCAGCAATCGCTTCTGTAACTATTCAAAGTTCTGCAAAAGAAGACAAAAAAGAAGCAGTAGAAGAAAAATAATTAAAATTTGAGGTAATTAAAAATGAGAAAACGAAGTCGTTTATTTCTCATTCTAGCTGTATTAGTGCTTTGTTTTGTTTTCCTTTGGCCGTCAATCACTTGGTATGCTTTGACACCAAAAGAAGTACAATCAATGGCACTAAGCTCTCTAGAAAAGATAAAGGATTATTCGATTTATACAGCAAATGAAGAAGTTAATACCTTATTTGCTCTTGCTCGAAAAGATTCTGCTTTGCCAGTTGAATCAAAATACGATTACCTTGTAAAACTTGCAACAAAGAATTACAAGGCTGCTGGTAAAAGCGTTCCAAAAACATTTACAATCGGTGAATTGTTAAGCGGTTTTTCATCAAAAGCTGCTTTAACATCTGCTTTAGAATCTTATTATCGTGAAGAAATTCTAAAAGCAAAAAAAGCTTACAACAACTCTGTAAAACTTGGTCTTGACTTGTCTGGTGGTATGAGTATTGTTGTAAAAGCTGACCTAAATGCAGCTGTTGCAGCTCAAGGTGATTTGCTTCCTGCAGAAAGTATTCCAGCATTCAAACAGCAAGCTATGGAAAACGTTATTGAAACTTTAACAGGCCGCGTTGACCGTTTTGGTCTTTCTGAACCATTGATTCGTCAACAAGGTGAAGATAGAATCTATATCGAACTTCCAGGTGCTGCAGATTCAAGCCGTATCAACTCAATTATCATGGGTAAAGGTATTCTAAATTTCCGCGAAGTATACGAAGAAGAAACAAATTTCTTCAACGAATACTATGAAGCAAATCCTACAAAAGTTTTTGCATCAAACGGAGAATTGTTAGACCTATCTTTGATTCCAGAAGATGCTGAAGTTTTAGGATTGTATCACAAAGACGAATACGGGCTTGATGAACGTGTTTCTTATGTAGTTGTTTCCAAAAATCTTTTGTTAGACGGAAAACACTTAAAATCAGCTTCTGTAACAAGCGATCACATTTCTGGAGAACCACAAGTTGCTCTAGTTCTTGATTCAACTGGTGCAGATATTTTTGCTGATTATACTGCATCTCACATTGGGGAAGCAGTTGCTATTATTTCTGATGAAAAAATTAAATCATACGGAACAATTCAAAGCGCAATTCCAAACGGACAAGTTGCTATCACAAATATGACTTTGTCAGAAGCAAACGATCTTGTAAAAACTTTACAATCAGCTTGGCTTGACGTTCCACTAACAGTAGAAAGTCAACAAGTTATCGGTGCTTCAACTGGTGAAAAACAAATTAAAGAGGGGCTTTTCGCAATCGGATTTGGTCTTTTGTCAGTTATGGTTTTTATGCTTATCTGGTATAAAGGTGTTGGTATAAATGCTGTTGTTGCACAGGTGTTAAACCTTTACATTATGTTCAGTATTCTATCAGCTTTCAATATGACTGTTACATTACCAAGTATTGCCGGTATGATTTTAACTATCGGTATGGCTGTTGATGCTAACGTTATCATTTTTGAACGTATAAAAGACGAAATGCGACTAGGAAAGGGTAGAGCTGCTGCAATTCAATCTGGTTTTGCACACGCTTTCTGGTCAATTATGGACTCTAACATCACAACATTTATCGCTGCTATCTTCTTGTCACAATTTGGTTCTGGTTCAATCCAGGGATTTGCAGTTAGCTTAGCAATCGGTGTTGTTTCTTCTGTATTTACTGCTCTTGTAGTATCAAGATTGATTTTTGACTTCAATACAGATGTGCTTAAAAAGCAAAAAATTAGTATTAGCTGGAGAATAAAATAATGAAAAAGATTATACATTTTAGTAAGTTTTTTGTTCCAGCTGTAATTTTAAGTGTTGCGTTGATTGCTTTTGGTGTTGTTGGTCTTTTTACAAAGGGAATCAACTTTGGTATTGACTTTAAGCCAGGTCTAATCGAAGACGTGGCTGTTGTTCCAACTGCTATTGAATTAACTTACGAAGGTTCTGCATCAGTTTCTATTGAGACATCAATGCAAAAAATCGATTTGGTTGTAACAGGTGTTGGTTCTGAAAGTACAACATATTCATTTCCATATATCCAATACGATACAGTTGGAAAAATGGCAAATGCTTTGTCAGCTATTGACGGCGTTTCTGCTGTTGCAAAAGTAACTTCTTCAACACCAGCTTTTAACTTTTTTGGAACTTCTGTAAAAAATACTGTTCTTGGTTCAGAACCATACAGACTTTATTATCAACCAGAAAATCCAACAAACGTAACTATTGACGAAGTTCGCAATCTCCTAAGTGATTTAGAAGGTGCTTCTGTAAAACAAATTGGTACAGATGCTGAAAATACTTTCCAAATCCGCGTTGGTGATGATGGTACAGATCCTGAAATCAGTAAAAATATTCAAGATAAAATCCTTGCTGATTTTGAAAGAGAATATGGCGCTGATAATGTAGCTGTTATCAAAACAGACTTTGTTGCATCAAAATTTTCAAGTGGACTAAGCCTAAAAGCAATTTTAATGGTTTGTTGTTCACTATTGTTGATTTGGCTTTATGCAACAATCCGCTTTAAGTGGGATTTCGCACTTGGTGCAGTTCTTGCTATTTTCCACGATGCATTGATTATGCTTGTGTTTATCATTTGGACACAGATGGAATTTACATCACTTACATTGGCAGCACTTTTAACAATTATTGGTTATTCTATCAATGATACAATCGTTGTTTTTGACCGTGTTCGTGAAAATATCAAATCTGTAAAATGCAAAACCATGGTTGAAATGTTAGACTTATCTCAAACAGAAAACTTTGGTCGTACAGTAATCACAACAATCACAACAATGTTGGCAGTTGCTTCACTTTATATTTTCGCTTCTGGAAGTATTAAAGATTTTGCTCTTGCATTGTTAGTTGGTATGATTTCCGGTGTATATTCTACAATCTTTATTGCTGGTGCATTTGTTAGTGCAACTCGCAAAAACTGGAAACCTTCTGATGAAGAAAAAAAATCTCAAGTTACAGAAATTGAAGATTTAGTTTAATAATTTGCATTTTACGCGAAGAAGCCTGTTTCTATTTTGAAGCAGGCTTTTTTTTGTGTTTTTGTTGCATTAATCACTATTTTTTTGTTAGTATATTAATAATGAAAAACTTAGACGATTCAGTTGAAGAAATAAAAGAAACAATAAATCGACGTGGCTTTGTAAAAGTTCCTGTTCAAGAAGACCAATTAGGAAAAGAAAGCAGTTTCCGCCGTGTTGCAAAATTTTTGCTTTTAATTGGTGTTGAACAAGCTTCTAAGATTTTATCACTTTTGCCTCAAGATCAAATCGAAAAATTGATGATAGAAATTGCTTCTATTCGATATGTTGATCCCGAAGAAGCTTCTGTCATTCTTGCTGAATTTAAAGCACTTTCTGAAAAACATGATGCAATCGGCGGAATCGAAAAAGCTCGTCAAATTCTAGAAGCAACTTATGGAAAAGAAAAAGCTGCTTACATGCTGGAAAAAGCGGTTCCAAAACAAGTTGAAGAACCATTTACATATCTAAACGAACTTGACGGCGAAAAAGTTTATATTGTGCTAAAAGATGAAGCAGTTGCAATAAAAACTTTAGTTTTGTCAAAAATCGCGCCAGTTCTTGCTGCCGATGTTATAAAAAGAATGCCAGAAGATGAAAAAAAACAAACAATTCTTCGTTTGGCAAAAATGCAAAATATCGACCAAGACACTGTAAATCGTGTAGATTTTTTAATCCGTGAAAAAGTGAAAGTTCTTGGAAATACAAATACAGAAGTTGTGGACGGACGAGGCGCTTTGGCAGAAATCCTAAAACGCATGGAACTAAAATCCGAAAACGCAATTTTGTCTGCTATTGAGGAGTCCGACCCAGATTTGTCAAAAGATTTGCACGAAAGACTTTTCTCAAAAGACGATGTTATTAATGCAGACGACAGATATTTACAAGAGTTTTTGCAAAAAATGTCTGATAAAGATATAGCAATTTTGATTTCTGACAAAAATCAAGATTTTAGAGGAAAAATCCTTTCAAATGTTTCTTCTGGTCGTGGTTTGAATATTATCGAAGAAGAAAATTTGATAAAACCCCTTCGCAAAGTTGACGTTGACTCTGCTACAAAAGAGTTTTACGCAAAACTACGTCACGCTTATGAAAAAGGTGATTTATTTATCAAAGGTCGCTCAGAAGATGATATTTACGTTGAGTGATATTAAAACAAAATAAATGAGGTTTTAACATTGATTATGAAAAAAGGCGATATATATAACGGTTTCCAAGTTTTAGATGTTCAAGAAATCCCATTTCTTAAAGCAACTGGAATTTGGTGTGTCCACGAAAAAACAAAAATGGAAGTTTTTCATCTTCTAAACGATGATTCAGAAAACCTTTTTGCATACGGTTTTAAAACTTTACCAACAAACTCAAAAGGTTCTGCTCACATTTTGGAACACTCCGTTTTATGTGGCTCAAAAAACTATCCATTGAAAGATCCTTTTATCCGTCTTTCAAATCAAAGCGTAAAAACCTTTCTAAATGCTCTAACTTTCCCAGATAAAACCGTTTATCCTGGAAGTTCCCAAGTTGAAAAAGACTATTTTAACCTAATGTCAGTTTACGGCGATGCAGTTTTCTTTCCAGAACTAAAACCAGAAATCTTTATGCAAGAAGCTCATCACCTAGAAGTTGATGAAAAGGGCAAATTCTCACTTCAAGGCGTTGTTTTTAACGAAATGAAGGGAAGTTACTCAAACTACGAAAGCGTGATTTTTGACGAACTAATCGAAAATCTTTTGCCAAATACACCTTACGCAAAAGACTCTGGTGGAAATCCTGTAAATATTCCAGAACTTACATACGAAGAATTAAAAGCTTTTCACAAAAAATACTATTCTCCATCAAACTGCAAACTTTTCTTAGCTGGAAATATTCCAACCGAAAAACAGCTTGATTTTATCTCAGAACGATTTTTGAATCATCTTGAAGCTTATGAAGTGGACTTCCCATCAAATGAGCTTGTGAAATTTTCAGAACCAAAATCCATCAATGTTACAGGTCCATATTCCAAAGAAAATAAAAAAAATATGGTGGTTGTGGCTTGGTCAACAGGTGCAACAAACAATCCTGTAGATTATATGGAAAATCTCATTTTGGAAGAAATCCTTATCGGTCATGAAGGCTCTCCTTTGGCAAAAGCTATGCTTGAGTCAAAACTTGGTGAAGATATTGCTCCTTTGTGTGGATTTGAAAGCACTCTAAAACACTTGATTTTTGTAACTGGTTTGCGTGGCGTAAAAAAATCCAACGTAAAAAAAGTAGAAAAATTAATTGTAGATACTTTGAAAAATCTATGTGAAACAGGAATTCCAAAAAAAGAAATCGAAACTGCTCTAATGTCCATCGAATTCGCTGATAGGGAAGTAAAACGAGCAAACGGACCATTTTCTCTAACATTGATGCGACGTTGTTATCGTGGCTGGATGAACGAAAAATCCCCATTTGAAATCCTTCAAGATAGAGAAGTTTTCAAAGAAATAAAAGAAAAAATTCTAAGTGATGAAAACTATATTATCCAAATGTTGAAAAATCGCTTAGTAGAAAATAATCACAGACTTTTGGTAAATGCTTGTGGCTCAAAAAAATACGATAAAAACTTTGATAAAGCATTGAAAAAAGCTGTAAACAAAGCTGCAAAAGCCACAACTGTTGAAAAAGTAAAAGAAGCCCAAGAAAAGTTGCATCTTTTCCAGCAAACTCCAGATTCAGAATCAGATTTAGCATTGTTGCCTCACCTTAAAACCTCTGAACTTGATAACAAAGTTGAATGGATTGATTTACAACAAGAAAATATTGGCAACGTACCAGTTTTTTCAAACGAAGATGCAGTAAACGGCATTTCTTACCTAAAATTGTGGTTCCCTTTAGATTTGCTTTCTCCAGAAGAATATAAATTTTTAACATTTTATTCTGGCGTAATCACTGCTTTAGGTTTCGCTGGTAAAAACTGGGCAGAAGCATCTTCTTACGTAGCAGAAAATCTTGGAAATCTAAGCGCAAGTCCATCATCTTGGTCTGTAGAAAAACAAGACTTGGAAAAGTTTGGGCTTTCATCAGTTGATACAAAAGAAGCAAAACAAGCCTTATACGAAAAAAATCCTCTTCTCGGCCGGGATTGGATAACATATCGAATCAAATTCCTAGAAGAAAAAACACCAGAAGCTATAAAACTTCTTTTTGAGTGTGTAAAATCTCTTTCATTTGATGATACAGAGCGACTAAAACAACTTGTTAGCGAATATCACGCTGAAATGTTGGCATCTGTTATTCCTGGGGGAAGCGAAATTGCTTGTTTACGTTCAAAAGCTGGCATGCTTCACTCAGCAACTGTTTCAGAATTATTCTCAGGAATTTCTCAGGTTTATTTCGCAAAAGAAATCTTTGAAATGGATATAAACCTTCTCACAGAAAAATTGAAATCAATTCATGAAAAAGTGATTTCATCTGGTCTTGTGGTAAATCTTACTGCAACCGAATCTGGAGTTGTGGCTGCAAAAAAAGAACTCTCATCTTATTTGCAAGATTTTGAAGCACCAAAACCACCAGTTTTCTACGAAGAAAAAGAATTTCAAGCAATTTGCTATCCAGAAAATCAAAATGCTGAACCAGAATGGTTTGATGCAAACTCTGCGATTGGTTTTGCCGGATGTGCTTGTAAAATCGATTTAGATGATGAAAAAGCAAAAGTTGCATTAAACGTGTTCTTACGCTGGTTTACAAATACTCTTTTATGGGAGAGAATAAGAACTGTTGGTGGTGCTTACGGTGCAAGAGCAAGTCTCGAAGAAATGGATCGTCTTTTGGTTTTCTATTCTTATCGTGATGCTACACCAGAAAAATCTCTAGAAGAATTTGTAAATTGTATAAAAGAAGCTGCAAACTATGTATTCACCCAAGAAGAAACTGAAAAATCTATCACAGGATATTACAGTTTGCTAATTAGTCCAAAAGCGCCCGGGGCTCGTGGGGAAATCGCCTTTTTGCGAAAAATTTGCCAACGCACAAAAGAGCAAAAACAGCGTGAAATGGATTTGCTACTTTCTATCACCCCTGAAGATTTGCAAAATGCAGCTAATTTTCTAGCTTCAACTTGTGAAAATTTACAAAAAACAATAATTTATAATAAAAATAATAAATTTGCTGGCAAAATCAATATTTTACCTTTATAATAAACAAAAATATTGTAATTAGGATTTTTTTATGGATAAAAAATTAAAAGAATGTGGCGAAAAGCTAAGAAAATTGGTTTCTGATGTTCAAGGTGCTCCATATCCAGGAAATCTTGAAGATGAGTTGTATATGATTTGGTATGAACATATCCAAAAAACTGCAATAGAATGTTTTGAATTTCTAGATGAAAACATTCCTCAAGAAAAAGACGAACCAGTTGATTTTTAAATGAAAAATAAAAAATATTTATCTCGTAATAAATACATGCTAAAAGGGCCTTTGAAAAGAAAGGGTTACGATTGGTGGTGGCATTCCTTTACAGGTTATCATAAAGTTACAGGAAAGCCAAAATCATTCTTTATTGAATATTTTGTAATGAACCCTTCAAAGAACCTTAAATCTCCAGTTTTTGGACAAACTGATGGTGAACGCTTATTTGATAGTGGTGCCGCTGGAACTGTAAAACCTTCCTACGTGATGATAAAAGCTGGTGCTTGGGGCGAGAATGCAAAACAAATTCACAATTTTTTCTCAACCGATGATTTAGAAATTGGGGCAAAACAACTTTCTCTTCGTGTTGGTAATTGTACACTTTCCGAAGATTCTTTGATAGGTGTTGTAAATCTTTCTTCTTCAGAGGCTGCTGCACATCCTGAATATATGTCTGATTCTGGCTCAATGTCATGGAATCTAAAAATGGATAAGCAAATTGCTTTTAATCCAGGATATGCAACCTCATGGTTTTTCAGAAGTTTGAACCTATTTCAAATGTATTGGCACGCACAAGGTGTAAAAACTGAATATTCTGGAACTGTAATTTATGATGGTGAAGAATATGTTGTTCTTCCAGAAAAATCATTCGGATATGCTGATAAAAACTGGGGTAGTGGATTTACTAAACCTTGGGTTTGGCTTTCAAGTTGTAATCTAAAAAGTCAAATTACAAATGCTAGAGCCCACAATTCATGTTTTGATATTGGTGGTGGTTGTCCTAAAGTTTTAGGTATCCCACTAAAACGAAAATTACTTGTATTTCTAAAAACTGAAGATAAGACCTACGAGTTCAATTTTTCAAAATTTTGGAAATATTCTAAAGTTAAGTTTGAGTTTTCAGAGTCAGATGAATTGCTTCACTGGTATGTTTGTGCTGAAAATCGCAGATATTTGCTAGATGTTGATATTTACTGTCCAAAATCAAAAATGCTATTTATCAACTATGAATCACCTATTGGAAAAAAAGATTTTAATAAACTTTGGAATGGTGGACATGGTTACGGTAACTTAAAGTTGTTTAGAAAAACTAAACGAACTTTAGAGATTGTAGAAGACTATATTGCAGAAAATTGTGGCTGTGAATACGGCGAAGAATAATCATTAAGAGAAAATGCTTAGTAAATTTTTGTTTACTAAGCATTTTTTTATTATATTTTACTTGAAATCTTTACTTTTGTTTACATTCTATTGACATAATGCAGTCAAAGAAATATTATTGAATAAACTTTTATTGATAGGAGTAACCTCGAATGATTAAAGTAGGTATTAACGGTTTTGGCCGTATTGGTCGCATGGTTTTCCGTGCTGCTGTAGAAAATTTCGCTAACGATATCCAAATCGTTGGAATTAACGATCTTTTAGACCCAGATTACTTAGCATATATGCTTAAATATGACTCAGTACACGGTCCTTTCAAAGGTGAAGTTGCTATTGAAGGTAACACACTAGTTGTAAACGGTAACAAAATCCGTCTAACAGCTGAAATGGATCCAGCTAACCTAAAATGGGACGAAGTTGGAGCAGACGTAGTTGTTGAATCAACAGGTCTATTCCTAGAAGACGAAAAAGCTCGTAAACACATCACAGCTGGTGCTAAAAAAGTTATCATGTCAGCACCTTCAAAAGATGCTACACCAATGTTCGTATACGGTGTAAACGACAAAACATATGCTGGACAAGACATCATTTCTAACGCTTCTTGTACAACAAACTGTCTAGCACCTATTTCAAAAGTTCTAAACGACAAATTCGGAATCAAACGCGGTCTTATGACAACAATCCACGCTGCTACAGCTACACAAAAAACTGTAGACGGTCCTTCAAAGAAAGACTGGAGAGGTGGACGCGGTATCCTAGAAAACATGATTCCATCATCAACAGGTGCAGCTAAAGCTGTAGGTAAAGTTCTACCTGAACTAAACGGAAAACTAACAGGTATGTCAGTACGTGTTCCTACATCAGACGTATCATTTGTTGACCTAACAGTTGAACTAAACAAAGAATGTACATACGACGAAATCTGTGCAGCAATGAAAGCAGCTTCAGAAGGTGAACTAAAAGGTATCCTAGGTTACACAGAAGATGCAGTTGTTTCAACAGACTTCCGTGACGATGCTCGCACATCAATTTTCGATGCAAAAGCTGGTATCCAACTAGACTCAACATTCGTAAAAGTATGTTCATGGTACGACAACGAATGGGGTTACTCAAACAAAGTTCTAGAAATGGCAAAAGTTATTGCAAAATAAGTTTTTAGACTTTAGAGCAATCTAATGAAAAGGGCACTTCTCGTTTTGGGAAGTGCCCTTTTTTTGTAAAAAATGATTTATCGGTATAATGATTGACAAAAAAAATCGGGGGATATAATCTTTTATTTGAACTGACATAAAATTTGATTTGGATTTTATGGTGATTTATGAGGAGTGAAAAAAATGAAAAATAGAGTTTTAGCTTTATTAATTTTAACTTTAGTTTTGTTTTGTGGATGTTCTTTTTCCAACAATTTAAATCCAGGCAATTATGATACTTCAGTTTATAATGTACCTATGTCTGAAGTTCTTGAAGCGAGTAAAGAATTTGTAATGGAGTCTGTTCAGGCTGAAGTTTCAAGATCTGTTTTTGTTGAACTTTCAGAAGAAGATAAATGGCAAGGCTATATTGGTTATAATTGGAATGTTCCATCAAATATTTATGGAACAAGTTTAAATAGTGCTGATAACAAGTTGGTTATCAATGGCGAAGATTTAGGTACTTTGCAAAATCTTATTCATCATAAAGATGAATATGGTAGTTTTAGGAAAGCAGTTTTTGAATATAATGGGTATATTTATTATGTTCTTGATAATGAAGCAGAAGGTTATGTTGTTTTGTCTACACAAGATGATTTAGAGCATATTTGTTTTACTCAAGAAGGAAAATTAGAAAGTAAAGATTTTTCTAATTTCAAAATTTGGCAATATTATCAGGCTAGTGATGGCGAGTTATATCGAGATGGAAATTTGGGATATGCGTATACGCTTCGTAATGTAAAAATGCAAGATGGTAGTTATGCAACTGTAACAGTATCTGGTTTTAATTATTATAACTACGGACTACGAGTTTGGATAAAACCATCAAACGGCAATGATGTAAAAATTGAATACCCAATTATGGATGAAACAAATACATCTGAATCATGTAATTACAAATATGAAACAAAAACAGATATGAATAAGTATTTTGTAGAAAAAGAAGAAGCAAATTTCATTTTCGAATATACAAATAAAACAGGTAAAGATGTAACTATATATAATCTAATTTATGATTCTCGTGTTTTTAATTTTGATAATTCAGTAGTTACAAAAACAGAAAGTGTAATAGTAAAAGATAACGAAACAGTATCATTTTATTATGATGCAGAAAAAATAATAAATGATTTTGATGATAATTTTGTTTTCGCAAATGAAACATCGGAAAAAGGATGTGCCTGGTATTATACAGTATGTGAATGGATGAAAAATCAACATGTGAAAGTAACCATGACAAACGATCCTGAAAATGGTGGCGAAAAACACGAATATATACAAATTGAAGAATAATTAAGTTCTAGAGAAAAGGGCACTTCTCGATTTGGGAAGTGCTTTTTTTTTGTGAAAAATGATTTATAGATATTTTAGATACATAAAAAAAACTGTCTAACAACTTTTTTTATGAATTGTTAGACAGTGTAAATTAGAAAAGTTTTATTCAATAATCGAAATCCAATCCTTGCTTTTAACTTTCATCAATCCCAAAGCTAACCGAATTATCTCTTCGAAACAAATTGCAGTGTAAACAAGCAAAATATCCCACTTAAAAACGAAGGCTGAAATCAACCCAAGTGGAATCCCGATTCCCCAAGTTCCGATTAAGTCTAAAATCAAAGTGTAGCGAGTTTTTCCGCCACTTCGCAAAACCCCGCCTAACATCACCATATTTGAAACTTTTACCCATAAAAAACAGGCAAAAATCACTAGCAAAGATTTTGTGTAGGTTTTTACTTCATCAGCCACGTTGTAAAAGTTTAGATAAATTGAGCCAAAAAGCACGATAATCAATCCTAAAATCAAACAACCTATTACGCATAATTTGAAAAAATCCCAAGCAAGTGTGTAGGCTTCTTTTGTCTTCTTTGCGCCTAAGTTATTTCCAATGATAACCCCAGCAGCTGCCGCAAGTCCGCTGAAAAATCCAACACTCATTCCTTGAATAGGGAAGGTTAGTGTCATGGCAGCTAGAGAAATTGTACTCATGTGACCGTAAATTGCTGAGTAAATTGCGTCTCCTAAAGCCCAGAAACATTCGTTTCCGATAGCTGGTAAAGTCGTGATTGTAAACTTTTTGTAAAACTGCTTTTCCAACTTCGCTTTTACTGCCAAAGATAATCTAGAAGGATGTTTGGTTTTCTCAAGATAAATGATATTAACCGTAGCTTCTATAAAAATGGCAATTACAGTTGCGATTGCAGCCCCTTCTACGCCATAAGCTTTTATTGGTCCAAATCCAAAGATAAAAATCAAGTTTAACAAAGTGTTCGAAATAACAGAAATAAATCCCGTAATCAAAGTGATTTTAGCTTTTCCCGTACAACGTAATATTGCAGAAATAGAAATTGAAAATAACTTCGGAATAAATCCAAATGCTGTTATAAAAAGATAGTTTGCACCGGCGCCGACTACATTTATATCATTTGAAAAAAGTCTCACAACAGTTGATGGAAAGAACAATCCCGCAATTAAAAAAGGTAAAATACAAATCAAACCTTCTATAATTGCAATTTTCATAACAGAACTGTGCTTGTCTTTTGTTCCTGCCCCCTCGTACTGGGATGTATAAATTGATGCAACAGCACTTATTCCAGAAAGTGAGTACACCATAATAAACATAAGGCGAGTTCCCAAGTTTACAGAAGCTACTGCATTTTCCCCAAGTTGTCCAATCATAATCTGATCAATCATTCCCAACGATGACTGAATCAAACTCTGAATCGAAATTGGCAACGCGATACTTAATAAAGTCTTAAAATCAAGTTGTTTGATAAATTTCTTGTTCATAATTTTATAAATAAACCGGTTTACTTGATTTGTCAATGAAGATTTTTTGATATAAGGGATGATAAAAGAAAAAAAGAAAAAAATATTACGAATTTTATAAAAAAAATTTGACAGATAAGAAATTATGGAATAAAATTAAAACATTGAAGTAAATCGGTTTAGTTCCTGCTTATTAGGAAATAAATCTGATGAGCACTTTACATCTAGATTTTCGGAATTCTACTAAAAAAGTTGAGAAGAATTTTGACAAAACTATTGATGTAATGTTATAATCAAACAGTATAATGTGTTTGCATTATAAAAGACTTGTTATTTATTGTACGTTGTACATAGATAGTTAGTTGTTCGCTAGAGATTTTACTCTATAAGAGATAAGTTAAGCTTTCGTAGAAATCCTAACTTATTTTTGAGTTTTATCTAATATGCAAATTATGAGAATGAAAGTTCTCTTAGTTTTTTTTTGTTCAAAACAGGAGGAAAATATGAACAAGAAGTTTATGGCTGCAGTTCTACTATTAGCAGCATGTTTCATGGTTTTTGCTAATGGTGCACAAGAATCATCAGACAAAATCGTATTAACAGTATGGGAATCAGCTCAAGGTCCAGATGAATTCATCAAACAAGCTGGTGCTGCTTTCACAGCAAAATACCCTAACATTGAAATCAACTACGTAAACGTAGAATCAAATGACGCATCTAACCAAATCGCTCTAGATGGTCCAGCTGGCGTTGGTGCAGATATTTTCTGTACACAACACGACCAAATTGGTAAATTAGTAACAAACGGAAATATCCTTCCTGTTGCTAATCCAAAAGCTATTCAAGGTTCACTTCTAGGTGCATGTATCCAAGGTGCTACATATAACGGAACAATGTATGGTTACCCAGTTGCAGCTGAAACATACGCTGTATACTATAACAAAGATCTTATCTCAGAAAAAGATCTTCCAAAAACTTGGGATGACCTAGCAAAATGGTGTGCAGATTTCCAAAAGAAAAATCCTGGTAAACAAGGTTTAGTATTGGATGTTGGAAATGCTTACTACTCAATCATTTTCGCATCAGCAAAAGGTAACCGTCTATTCGGTGAATCAGGAACAGATTTCACATCATCATACCTAAATACTCCAGCAGCTATCGAAGGTATGAAAGTATTCCAAAACCTAAGAAAAGTAGGTATCGATGTTCCTGCAGCTGATATGACAGGTTCAATCGTTGACGCATCTTTCACATCAGGTCTAGCAGCAATGGCTATTTCTGGTCCATGGAATATCCAAAATTATGCTAAAGCTGGTATCAACTACGGTGTAGCTCCACTTCCAGCAATGCCAGGTGAAAAAACACCTTCAGCATCATTCTCTGGTGTTCGTTGTATGTGGGTTTCAGCATACACAGATTACCCAGAAGAAGCAGCTAAATTTGCTGAATTCTTAGTTTCTGACGAAATGCAAAAACTACGCTATGAACTAACAGCTCAATTACCATCAATTGATATGAAATTAGATGATCCAATCGCTTTAGGATTCCTAAAACAATTAGACTATGCTTACCCAATGAGAACTGGTCCTCAAATGGATAAATACTGGGAAGTATTTGGTGCAGCATCTTCTAACATCTGGAACGGTGCAGACGTTGCAGCAGAATTGGCAGCAGCTGATGCAGCTATTATCGGTAAATAGTTGTTAAACTGATGTTTCTAGTAGGCGAGTATATCTCGTCTACTAGTGTTTTAAAGCTAAATTATTAGCATAAGGATTTTTATCGGACTAGAATATTTTAGCTCCGATTTTTTTTAGGGGAAACAATATGGCTAAAATCTTGCCTACAGACGGAAGCGCAGAAAAGAAAATTACAATTACTGCTTCCTGTTTTATGGGATTAGCTCATTTATTATATTTAAAAGACTATATTAAAGGTGTTTTTTTTGCTCTTACTGAAATTATTTTCTTAATTTTTTCACCAGCTATAGTAAAAAAGATTATTGGTCTTATTACCTTGGGAACACCTCATCCGGAATTATCAATTAAATTGCGTGATAACTCTCAATTCATGCTTATTGATGGTATATTAATTCTTGCATTAGTTGCAATTTTTGTGGTTGTATATGTTTTATCTGTTCGCAGTGCTAAATCAGTTTATCGCGAATATTGTAGAAAAAAAGCATTTTACTCACAATCTGTATTGATGAATAAAACACTTGGTGCTTCATTCCCTATTTTTGGTTTAGCTCCAAGTTTTATCATACTTGTAGTATTTGTTGTGGTACCTTTGTTGTTCTCAATTTGTGTTGCTTTCACAAACTACTCATATCCAGGTCATATTCCACCAAATGATACTTTTGATTGGGTTGGATTAAAAAACTTTACAGATCTTTTAGGTTCTGATAATAACTGGACTGCAGGTTTTGCACGTGTTGCTACATGGACAGTTATTTGGGGTGTTTCTGCAACATTTACTTGTTATTTTAGTGGATTGATTGTAGCAGTTTTACTAAAAGAAATACATGTTAAGATTGCACCTATATTTAGATTTATCTTCATTCTTCCTTATGCTGTTCCTGGTGTAGTAAGTTTGATGGTATGGAAGAACTTGTTAAATGGTACATTCGGACCAATTAACAAAGGTTTGATGCAACTTGGTTTGATTTCAGAAGCAATTCCATGGTTGTCAGACGGAACAATGGCTCAAATTACATGTATTATTATTAACATGTGGGCTGGTTTTGCATACTTTATGCTTCTTTCTATGGGTACAATGACAGCTATCCCTCAAGATATTTATGAGGCAGCTGCAATTGATGGTGCTTCAAAAGGTCAAATTTTTAGAAAAATTACTTTACCAATGGTTTTGTATCAAACAATTCCATTAATTATTATGTCATTGTCACATAATATAAATAACTTCGGTGCGATCTTCTTCTTGACTGGTGGTAATCCTGTTAATGCCGATAGTACCACAACTCAAGCGGGTTCAACTGACTTGTTGATTACTTGGATTTATAAGTTAACAGTTAATATCCAAAAATATGACTATGCTTGTGTTATTGCTTGTCTAATCTTCTTAGTACTTGCACCATTTGCTATCTTTAACTTTGTAAATACTAAGTCTTACAAGGAGGGTGAAGTATAATGAAAGTAAATAATTATGCAGTAAATATTATCAATAAAACACTGATTTATGCTTTCTTTGTTGTTCTTTCTTTTATTGTTTTGTACCCAATCGCTTTCTGTATTAGTGGTGCATTCAGTCCTGGAAATAACATTACAAGTTTGAATGTTCTTCCATTTACAAATGGTTTTACATTAGAACACTTTGAGCACTTATTTAAAGAAACTTCATATTTTATGTGGTTTAAAAACACCCTTTTTATTGCATGTATGACATGTATTTTTACTGTTATTTTTGCATCATTGGGTGCTTACGTTTTCTCAAGATTTAACTTTACATTTAAGAAACCTTTTATGTTAAGTTTGCTAATCTTGCAGATTTTCCCAAGTTTCGTTGGAATGATTGCTATATATGTTATCTTGCTCCGTATGGGACTTTTGAATAATCTTTGGGGATTGGTATTGGTTTATGTTGCTGGTAACATTCCTTATAATACATGGCTTGTTAAGAACTATCTTGATACTATTTCAAAGAACCTTGACGAAGCTGCTCGTATTGACGGTGCAAGCCACTTCAGAACATTCTTTACAATCATTCTTCCTGTTGCTAGACCAATTCTAATTTTCTTGGCTATTACAAGTTTTATTGGTCCATGGATGGATTTTATCTTCCCTAAGATTGTTTTGAGAAACAACGACGTACAAACTCTTGCATTGGGATTGCAGACATTTGTTTCTGATAAGAAAAGTGACTTTACAACTTTCGCTGCAGGTGCATTGATTGTTACAGTTCCATTTGTATTCTTCTTTATGCTAACACAAAATACTTTGATTACAAGTTTTGGTGGCGCAGCTGTTAAAGAATAATATTAGTCAGCTTTATAGTTGATTAATTTTTAAGGTGTCCAACGGTTTCCTCTTGGACACCTTTTTTTTGTTTAAATCAGTGATTTTTGTCATAGAAAAATCAGAAAAAAAATGTTGATAACATATTATTTAAAATAATATCGAAAATACATACTTACTTGTATAAAGCATAAAAAAACTGTATTATTCTACAAAATATATTTAAGTGGAATTTATCCACAAGAGGAATGAAAAAATGAAAGGTATTGAACTTGAAAAAGCCTACAATCCAAAGGATTTTGAAGATAGGCTTTACACTCGCTGGGAGACAGAAGGATATTTTAAACCTTCTTCAGATGAAGATTCTCCAATCCACGACAGATGTAAATGTTGTAATCAGAGTACCTATGCAGTCGTCATTCCTCCTCCAAACGTAACTGGTGTTTTACACATGGGACACGGTTTGAACAATACATTGCAAGATATTGTTGTTCGTTATCACAGAATGAAGGGCGACGATACTTTGTGGCTAACTGGAACTGACCATGCTGGTATTGCAACTCAAAACGTTGTTGAACGTCGTCTAAAAAAAGAAGGCTTACGTCGTCAAGATTTAGGACGTGAAAAATTCCTAGAACGCACATGGGAAGTAAAAAAAGAACACCATGAAATTATCTCAAAACAACAAAGAAAACTTGGTAACTCTGTAGAATGGGGTAGAGAACGTTTTACAATGGACGAAGGTTTAAGTAAGGCTGTTCGTGACGTTTTCGTTACTCTATACGAAAGAGGATTGATTTACAAAGGAAATTATCTTGTAAACTGGTGTCCAAGTTGTGGAACCGCTTTGGCAGATGACGAAGTTGAACACGAAGATACACCAGGTGCAATGTATCACATGTACTATGAAATCTGTGATAAGGACGGAAACTCTGTTTCAATTCCTTCTGTAACTTTAGAAGACGGAACAGTTTTTGCTGGCGGAGATAAAATCGAAATTGCCACAACTCGTCCAGAAACACTTTTTGGTGATACAGCTGTTGCAGTTCATCCAGAAGATCCTCGCTACACAGCTCTTGTTGGAAAATATGTAAAACTTGCATTAACCGATAAAATTATCCCAGTTGTTGCAGATACATACGTTGAAAGAAACTTTGGTACAGGTGTTGTAAAAATTACTCCAGCTCACGACCCTAATGACTGGGAAGTTGGAAAACGCCACGATTTACCAATTCTAAATATTTTAAATCCAAATGGAACATTAAACGAAAATGTACCAGCTAAATATCAAGGAATGTCTTGTAAAGAAGCTCGTTCTATTGTAATTGCAGATTTGGAAGCAGCTGGACTTTTCAAAGAAGAAGAAAAAATCACACACCCAGTTGGACATTGTTATAGATGTCACACTGTAGTTGAACCATATCTATCAGAACAATGGTTTGTAAAAATGCAACCTTTGGCAGACAAAGCATTAAAAGCTTGGCGTGATAGTGAAATTATTTTCTATCCAAAAAAATGGGAAAACACATATTGTCGTTGGCTAGAAGGAATTCGTGACTGGTGTATTAGCCGCCAACTTTGGTGGGGACACCGTATTCCTGTTTGGTATTGTCCAGATTGTGGAGAAATGATTGTAAGTCGCGAAGATCCAGAAAAATGTCCAAAATGTGGATGTGAAGCTGGAAAACTTCAACAAGATCCAGACGTACTTGATACTTGGTTTAGTTCTTGGTTGTGGCCTTTCTCAACATTAGGTTGGCCAGAAAATACAAAGGATTTAAAAAAATTCTATCCAACTACAGCACTTGTAACAGGATTTGACATCATTTTCTTCTGGGTTGCTCGTATGATTATGGCTGGGCTTGAATTTACAGGAAAAGCTCCTTTCCGAGATATTTACATGCACGGTCTTGTTCGGGATAAACAAGGTCGCAAAATGTCAAAATCTCTTGGAAACGGAATTGACCCACTAGAAGTAATCGATGAATTTGGTTCTGACGCTGTAAAATATACTTTGAGTTATATGTGTGCTGGTGGACAAGACGTTCTAATCGATAAAGACTCTTTCAAACTTGGAAGTCGTTTTGCAAACAAAATCTGGAATGCTTCTCGTTATCTTTTAGGAAATCTAGAAGGCAGAAATCTTGTTCCAGTAAAAAAATCAGACTTAACTGAACTTGATAAATGGATTTATGGTCGTCTTGATAATGCAGTTCGTTCTGTAAGAAGTGCATTGGAAAGCTATCGCTACAACGACGGTGCAAGTGCATTGTATGAATTCTTCTGGACAGAATTCTGTGACTGGTATGTTGAAGCAACAAAACTTTCTTTCTGGAATGGAGATGATGCCGAAAAAGATAGAGCAGCTTCAGTTCTTCTAAATCTTTTGGAAGAAAGTTTAAGACTTTTACATCCATATCTTCCATTTGTTACAGAAGAAATTTACCAAAAACTTCCATTGGCTGAACTTGTTGCTTCAAGAAAAGCTGCTGGTGAAGAAAGCATTTGTACATGTGATTACACAGGAATGTTGATTGCAGGCCCTTATCCAGAAATTGATGATTCTAGAGTTGATACAAAGGTTGCAGAACGCTTTGAAACTTTACAAGAGTTAATTCGTTCAGTTCGTGCTTTACGTGCAGAATGTGGAATTGGACCAGAAGTAAAATTAAATGTTGCACTTGTAATCACAAAAGGCAGTAGTGCTGAAGTTTGTAAGGAAAAAACAGATATTATCAAACTTTTAGCAGGAATTGGTGAAATCGAATTTGTAGAAAGCAAAATTGATGGCGCTATCGGTACTGTTGGAAACGGATTTGAAGCATTTATCAAAATTGATGGTTCTGTAAACGTTGAGCAGTTAAAGACACGTTTTACAAAAGAACTTACAACAGAAAAAGCATTTATTGCAAAAGTTGATGCAAAACTTGCTGGAAAATTTGCACAAAATGCTCCAAAAGAAGTTGTAGAAGCTGAAAAAGAAAAACGTGCAAATGCAGCTCGTCGCGTTGAAAAACTAGAATCATATCTACAAAATCTATAATTTTTGTTAGTTCTTAAAGAGGGATTGTTGAGAAATTGACAATTCCTCTTTTTTTTGTATTAGCAAATATTTATCTTAAAAATCTTTGAAAATAGATAAAATTGTTGTCTTTTGAGGTGCTAATTTCTGTTGTTTAATGTGATTTTATCATGGTATAATATAATCGGGTTCTTCGCTTTTGCAATGGATATTGCAAAATAATGTAGTTCTAATTTTAAAAAGGTAGGTGAAGGAGCGGCATAAAATAAAAGGTTTGCGTCGCAAATCTTAAAGGCATTTTTAATTTTCTTGGGGGCACAAAAAAAATTATTAATCGATAAAAAGTTTCTATTACAAAATATTTTTGTTTTAGGTTGTGATAGAGATTTTGCCTAATTTTTTTATTTTAAATTTTTATTAAGGAATAAATTATGAATGTAGATAAACCAATGAAAATGAATAAGCAAGGAATGTTGCAACTTAGAGATTTGTCTTTAGCTCCATACATCCAACTTTCAACTGAATTAATCGGGAAATCTCGCCACGCTGGTGGAAATATGTTTCGCCACCAAATTGATACAATGGGGATTTTGATTGACTACGGATATCTTGATTCTGTGCTGTTAAAAGCTTCTATTATTCACGACGTAGTTGAAGATGTTCCTGGATTTGATGTTCAGCGAATTTTGGATATTGGTGGTGATGCTGCTGAAGTTTTAGAGCTTGTACGGGAAGTTACAAGAAAGCCTGAAGTTAAAAAGCCTGACTATCTAAAAAATATCATAGATAATGGCTCTGAAAAAGCAAAAATCCTAAAATGCGCAGACCGTATCAGTAATATGATAAGTTTGGGATTTGTTACAGATCCAGCTTTTATTCATAGATATTGTGATGAAACTGAATTTTTTATCTTTCCAATCGCTCTTGAAGTTGATTACAATATGTATCAGGAGCTGATTTCTCTTGTTATCACTCGTCGTCGTTATCTTGAGGAATGCGGATATTTTGACAAATTGCGAAAAGAAATTGATGATAGAAGATAATCTTTTTCTTTGGGGTTTTTAAGGGGAAGGATGTATAAACTTCTATAAATATAGGATAAAAAATCAATATTTATTTATTAACTTTTCCCCTTAGGTGGTGGGGTAGCGTAAAAGTTTTGAGCGTAGCGAAAAGCTTTGAAGCGAGGGGCGGTCGCCGCCCCCTTTTGCAAAAAATTGTGTTAAATTCTTTTATCACTTTGAATAAGTTTTGTGTAATCCCTTGACCTTATTTGCGAAAATTTGTAAAATGGTACAAAATAGTAAGTATAGATTTTCTTGAGTCCCCGTTTTTCAAGGAAGTCCTTAGACTGTATGGATACAGTTAGTATATTTAAGTAGAGGTGTAAGATGTACGCACTTGTTGAGTATAAGGGCAAACAGTATAAAGCTGAAAAAGATGCTCTAATTGCGGTTGATAAAATCGATCTTGAAGAAGGTAAAACACTAGAAATTGATACTGTTCTTCTTTTAAATGATGGAAAAAAGGTAAGCGTAGGTGCTCCTTATGTTAAGGGTGCTAAAGTTACTGCTGTTGTAGAAAACACATTCAAAGATGACAAAGTAATTGTTTTCAAATACAAGAGCAAAAAAGACTACCACCGTACAATTGGTCATCGCCAACAATATACAAATATCCGCATTAAGGATATTAAAGTGGCAAAAGCTAAAGAAGCTGCTCCTGCAGAAAACGCAGAAGCATAATCACACGAGGTAGATGTGATACAGGTTCGGATTGTTCGGTCAAAAAACGGAATGCTTCGTTCCTGTGAAGCCAAAGGTCATGCAGGTTTTGATAAGAAAGGTTTTGATATTGTGTGTGCTGCTGTTTCTTCGATACTACGCACAGTATTAGCTCTTTTGGAAAAAACACCTACTGTAAGTCTTTTGGTAAATACACCTGAACCTGGAAATCTTTTCTTCTGTGTTCAGGATTATGATAAAGCGGATAACGCTTTATTGATACATTGTGGTGACTTTTTGAAACAAGGTTTGGGCTTGCTTCAAGATGAATATCCTGAACATGTATCGTTGAAGGAAAAAACTGAATAACAGGTTGCGGAGGCATATAAAATGGCACGTAAAAGAGGCGGAAGCGGCGCAAAAAACGGTCGTGATTCTAATCCTAAATATTTAGGCGTAAAAGCTTTCGGTGGAGAATTAGTTTCTGCTGGTTCTATCTTAGTTCGTCAGAGAGGAACAAAAATCCATCCGGGTAACAATGTTGGAAAAGGTAAAGATGATACACTTTTCGCAACAGAAACTGGAAAAGTTGTTTACCATGAACGCAAAGGAAGAAAATTAGCTTCTATCGAACCAATCGAGGCTTAATTTTTTCTATGATTGCAATATGTACCCGGTAAAAAGCGTAAATTTACTATGCTTTGCCGGGTATTTTTTTTGTTTTTGGTTTTTTATTGTACAATATTTTACAAGGTGACAAATGATACAATTTGCTGATGAAGCTCGTATAGAAGTAAGTTCTGGAAAAGGTGGTAATGGCTGTATTGCTTTTAGACGAGAAAAATATGTTCCTAATGGTGGTCCTGCTGGTGGCGATGGTGGTCGCGGTGGTGACGTTATTTTTGTTTGTAAGCGAAATTTAAGAACTTTGGCTCATTTACGCCACAAAACTGTTTATCGCGCAAAAAATGGTGGCGATGGTTCTGGTGGAAATAGATACGGAAAAGATGGTGAAGATATTATTATTCCTTTACCACCTGGAACAACAGTTCGTGATTATGAAACTAATGAATTGATTTGTGAATTTACTACTGAAAGCGAAAATTCTGAATTTAAGTTTTTGGAAGGTGGTAAAGGTGGTTGGGGTAATATGCACTTCAAAACATCTACAAATCAAGCTCCAAAATATGCTCACGCTGGAAAACCTGGTGAAACACGAAAATTGCGTGTAGAACTTAGTGTTATGGCTGATGTTGGTCTTGTTGGTTTTCCAAATGCTGGTAAATCTTCTTTGTTAGACTATTTTACTAATGCTCGTCCAAAAATTGCTCCATATCCATTTACAACAAAAATCCCTAATCTTGGGGTTTTGCGTGTTGATGATGAGCAAGATATTATCATTGCGGATATTCCGGGGATTATCGAAGGTGCTTCTGAAGGCGCTGGGCTTGGTATTCGCTTTTTGAAGCATATTTCTCGTACTATGGCTCTTATCTTTATGATTGACTGTAGCGATGAAAATGCTTTGACAGCTTTTAACACATTGCGTGATGAGCTTAAATCTTTTAACGAAGATTTAGCATCAAAGCCTCGTATTGTTCTTTTGAACAAAATGGATATTGAAGGTGCTCCTGAAGTTGCAGAAGAAATCAAGAGTAATCTAAAAGATGAAATCGTTATTCCTATTTCTGTTCAACAGCGTTATGGCTTAGATAGAGCAAAAAAAGAGATCCAAAATCTTGTAGCTGATGTTTTTGCTATTAAAACAGAAGAAGAAGTTAGTTCTGAGCCAAAAATCAGTGAATTTATGAAAAATCGCGCTGACTGTGATGATGAAGGAACTCAGTACCCAGGAAGTGAAATGTGAAAATAGCCTGTTTTGGTGGTAGTTTTAATCCTGTTCATATTGGGCATGTAAAACTTGTTGAAGCAATTTATAAGGCTGGATTTGATAAGGTGATTGTTATTCCAGCTTTTCATTCTCCTTTTAAGGAAGCTATCAAAAATACAACCGACCAAGACAGGTTAAATATGCTTGAATTAGCATTTAAAAATCATTCTTATGTGGATATTGAAACTTGCGAACTTCAACGGGGTGGAATTTCATATACTTATGATACAATAAAATATCTTGAAGAAAAATTAAAATCTCAAGGCATTGAATTTGGTAAGCTTTCTCTTGTGATTGGGTCTGATTTGATTCAGGGCTTTGAGAGATGGAAAAATGCAGAAGAACTTGCTTCCATGGTGAATATTATTCTTGCGAAACGTCCTTTGGAAAATGTAAATTTTGCGGATTTGAAGTTTTTGTACTCTCATCAAGAAATTGATAATGATTTGTTTGATATTTCTTCTAGTATGATAAGAAAAAGAATACAAAATCGGGAATCTGTAGTAGAATTATTACCAGAGGATGTTTTAAATTATATAGAAGAGCGAGGATTGTATTATGGATAAAATTGAAGAAATGATTTCTCTTATGCATAAAGAGGTGAAATCCTTGGTGAAGCCTTCTAGGTATAAGCATTCTGTGAGTACTGCAGAAATGGCTGAACGTATGTGTCTTGAATATGATGAAAATCCTCGCCTTGGATATTTAGCTGGGTTAGTTCATGATATTTGCAAGGATTTTGATTCTAAGCGACTTTTATCTCTTGCAAAACAAGATGGTAATCCGATTTCTGATATTGAAATGGATAAGAAGTCTTTGTTACATGGCCGTGCTGCTAGTGTTTTTTTGCAGACAGAGTATGGAATCTATAATCGAAAGTTGCTAGAGGCGGTTAGAAATCATACTTTTGGAGCACCTGGGATGAGTAATCTTGGGAAGATTCTTTATGCAGCCGATAAAATTGAGCCAACAAGGCCTCATGTTTCAAAAGAAAGGATAGAATCACTTTTTGAAAAGGATTTGGATGATTTTGTGCTTGATGTTTTGGAGGAAGCTCTAGAATATGAACATTCTATGGGGCATTCTTTGGCTCCTATAACTGAAAAATTTTTATTATCCTTACTTAAAGGAGTATAGGAAAACGCTTCTCCTAAAATAGCGTCGAAGCATTTTCCCCTAAAGTTTGCTTTACAAACTTTTATATATAATGCTGTTTCTCACTGTGTTGCGAAACAGCGTAAAAAATCAAATCGGAAATTGACATTTCCTCATTGATTTTTTAAAGGAGTAATCTTGAATGAGTTCAAAAAGTTATACAAATAAAGGTTCTGTGTTTTTAGTAATTATCTTAATGATTTTGGCAGTGACTGCGGTTGTGATGATTTTTGCACTTCAAACAGATACTGTTGGAGATATGCTAAAAAACGACGAGTTGGTAAAAGTCCTAATCGTTTTGGAGAAGGATGGAGAGCCAATTTGTACCGACGTTTTGATTTATTATCCTGTTTCTAGACGTGGAGCCCTTTTTGATATTCCGGGGAATACTGGGGCGATTTACAGTTCTATTGGGCGAACTGATAGAATTGATCAGGTTTATGTTGAAAAGGGGATAGAAGTATATAAAACAGAAATCCAAAAGTTGACAGGAACTTCAATTCCTTTTACTTTGGAAATTAGTCTTGATGATTTTTCTGTTTTGACAGATTTGCTTGGTGGTTTACGAGTTTTTGTTCCTTCTGCAGTAGATTATACAAATGAAGATAATCAGCGGATTTTGCTTCCATCTGGTGCTTTAACTCTTGATGGCGATAAAATTGTGGATTATCTAACATATTCTTTGCCAGAAGATACAAATTCTGATATTCAAGATAGAAAACAAAGTGCTGTTGTTGCCTTTTTTTCTGCTATTACCCAAAATAAAACAACAATTTTCAATAAGAAAGTTTTTCCCTTTTTTGGTCAACGTATAAAATCAAATGTTGATGAAGAAGGTTTGTATAAACTGTTGTCTGAGATTTCCGCTATCGATGCTGAGCGGTTAATGCCTCAGACTGTGCTTGGTGCATCTAGGGTTGTTGAAGGAAAGACATTGCTTTTCCCATATTATGATGGACAACTTATAAAAGATGTTTTCAAGCAGACTACAACTGCTTTGGTTTCTGCTTCTGGGCAGGTTGCAAGTCGTGTATATGTTCTGGAAATTCAAAACGGAACCACTGTACAAGGTTTGGCTAAAAACACAGCTGCAATCTTGCAGGGAGCTGGATATGATGTGTTAAGTACAATTAATGCTGAATCAAATGATATTGAATCAACAATGATTATTGACCACATTGGAAATGAAACTGAAGCAAAGGTATTGGCAGATTTTATTCTTTGTGAAAATATTGTCACAGATGAAATAAAAGCTGATGATGAATTGGAAGCTGACTCTTTAGTAGACTTTACAATTATTCTTGGAAAAGATTTTGATGGACGGTACGTAAGATGAAAACAGTAAAAGAAAAAGCACTAGAAATCGCACAAATTATGCAGGATCTAAAAGGTGAAAATGTAACAGTTTTAGATGTTTCAAGATTAAACAGTTGGACAGATTTTTTTATCATTGTAACTGTAAACAGTTCAACACATAGTTCTGGTTTGAAAAAACAAATTAAGGATTATGTAAAAGAAAATGATATGGAAATTACTGTTCCAAATAAAAAAATTCCTGATGGTGATGACTGGAGTCTAGTTGATATTGGACCAGTTGTAGTTCATTTGATGACAGAAGAAGCTCGTAATTTCTATGATTTGGAAAAATTGTGGCAAGCGGGCGAAAAATTAATGTAATTTTTCTTAAAAACTGAATAAAGGTGAGTTAAGGGCTGAAATAAAGGTCGTTGACTCACCATTTTTTTTTGTTTTGGGCAAAAAAAAGACTATTTAGTTAGCAAACAAACTAACTAGATAGTCACTGTTGAAAATGTTAGAGATTTCCGTTATTTGTTGATTGATTAGTTAAAATCATCAAAGTCTTCTAATTCGTCGTCACCGTCGTCGAATCCGAAATCATCCTCATCATCTTCAAAATCGTCTAGATCATCATCAAAATCTTCATCCATGTAATCATCATCGTCGAAATCATCAAATGAATCATCTTCGTAGTCGTCATCGTCGTCATATCTTGAGCTGTTTGAGCCGTCGAATCCGTCATCAAAATCAAATCCATACTCTGTCATAGATGAGTATTCTAATAAGTCACTGTCATTGAACATTTGTCACTTCCTTGAGCATTAGCTTATACCTAAACCATAAAATAGACATAAGTTTTAGTCAACGGGATTTTGAAAAAATTTTGATAAAATTTTGCAAATTAGTGCCAAATTTTGGGATATTAGTAAAAAGATGTATACATTTGCGAAAAACAGTATAATTTTCAATAATTATTCTGAAATTTGGTGATTATTCTAATTATTAGGGAAATTAGTTTTTTCGGTTGGGTTTTGGGGCAATTTTAAGGTATTTAAAAGATGTATTAATTACTATATTTCATCAAAAATAACTATATTAGCTTTATCATTTTACTTTAGGGAAAAGTTTTTTTAGAATGTATATGTATTTAAACACTATTTTTTTCAATGACCATAAATGACCATATCAGGAGGAGGATATATGGCTAAAAAGGAAAAAATACCTAATACTGGCTTAACTAAAAAGCATTGGTTTGGTTATATGTTTGGTGATTGGGGTGGATGTATGACTTTTACCCTTATGGCATCAACTTTTTCAATTTATTGTACGGACTGTCTTGGTGTAGATCCTAGAATTTTGGGCACATTGGTAATTATATGGACAATTTGGGATGCTGTTAATGACCCTATGATGGGAGCCCTAATGGATAAGGTTTTTGCAAGAAATCAAAATAAAAATGGCAAGTTTAGACCTTGGCTTTTACGATCCACTCCTTTGCTTGCTGTAACTGCTATAGCTCTTTGGATTGTTCCAACATTTTTTGAAGGCGTTACTTTGCTTGTAATGCTTTTTGTGTGTAAGATTCTTTATGAAGGTGCTTATACAATGTTCAATATTCCTATGGGCTCACTGCTTTCTGCTATGTCGAAAAATGATGCGGAACGTGCTTCCTTGTCTTCAGCACGTGGCGTTGGCTCAATGATTGGTAATATGGTTCCTGCAATGTTGGCACCAATTATTCTTGGTATGTTTGATACAAGAGATAGCAAACCTTATGCAATTATTGCTGTTATTTGTGCTGTAGTTGGATTTGTTATTTGTTTGCTTCACTATTTTTATACAGAAGAACGTACAATTGTTGGGGAAAATGTAAAAGCTGATGATATTAAATTTGCTGATATTCTTGTGGTTGTAAGAAAAAATCGACCATTTGTTGCTCTTTGTATTCATGGTGTTTGTATTTGTACTATGCAATATATTGCTCAAACACTCAGCATTTACATGTATGAGTCAGTTTTCCATGATGTAACATATCAAGCAATCGGTACAGCTCTTTCAAGTCCTATAATGATTGGTTCCATGATTGCTGTTCCTTTCCTCTGTAAAAAACTTGGACTTATGAACTTAATTCGTTCTTCACTGCTTATCAGTGGTGCAATTTATGCTGTTTTATTTGGTATGCATGTTGTGATGAATGTACATCCTTTGGTTCATGCTATTATTTCTGGACTTGCAATGGGTATGGGAATGGTATCTATTCAAATGCAATGGGGACTTGTTGGGGAAGCAATCGACTATAACGAATATGCAACAGGAAAGAGAACTGAAGGTTCTATCTATGGTACTTTCAACTTAGCTCGTCGTATTGGTCAAACTGTTGGTCAAGGTTTTGCAATTTATGCACTTGCATGGATTGGATACAATGGTAAAGCTGATTTCCAAACAGACGGAACAGTATTTGGTCTAAAAGTTCTTTGTGTACTAATTCCAGCATTGTTTACTCTTGGTTCATGGGCTGCATTTAAGTTTGTTTGGAAAATTACTCCATCAGAACGTGAAGCTATTGCAGTAAAAAAAGCCGAAGCAAGTTCAGTTGCTGAAAAAAATAGCAGAATAAATCGAGGTTAACAAAATTTATGGGCTATTTGATAAATACTCCTTGCGGTCAAGTCCAGGGAGTTTCAAGCAGATTGGAATATGTGGTAGCGTATAAAGGTATTCGTTATGCTACAGCTGGAAGATGGGAATATCCTAAACAGGTGACTCATTGGGAGGGCGTGTACGATGCCTCAAATTACGGTGCATGTTCTTATCAGCCTCGAGCTTTTTATAACGAAGAAGAAAATCTAAAAAAAGTATTTTATTATAATGAATTCCGAAAAGGTGAAACTTATACTTATAGCGAGGATTGTTTATTTCTAAATATTTTCACTCCAGAAACTGCAAAGGAAGGAGATAAACTTCCCGTATTGATTTATATTCACGGTGGTGGATTTACAGGTGGATGTGGTCATGAAAAGCATTTTGATGTACCTATTTGGCCTACAAAAGGCGTAATTGGGGTTACATTAAATTATCGTCTTGGACCTATGGGATTTGTTTGTCTTCCAGAGTTAAAAGAAGAAGCTGGTTTTACCGGAAACTATGGACTTTTTGACCAACTTACTGCCATAAAATGGATAAAGGATAATATCAGCGCATTTGGTGGTAATCCGGATAATTTGACTATTATGGGACAAAGTGCTGGTGCTATGAGTGTGCAACAACATTCATTAAGTCCATTAAGTGAAGGGTTGTTTTCCAAAGCCATAATGAGTAGTGGTGGTGGTGTAAGCAAAATTCTGTCTGCAAAGCCTGCTGAAAAAAATTACAAGTTTTGGGAAATGGCAATGAATTATGCGGGATGTAAAAATCTATCAGAATTTAGAGCAATTTCTCCTGAAAAACTTTTTGAAGCTTGGAATTATGCAAAAAAAACACTTCATAATCCTGGATGCTTTCCTTGCATGGATGGCCGCCTGGTAGTTGGTACAGGTGCTGATATTCTTACCGCAAAAAAACATCATAAGATTCATTATATGACAGGTTCTACAAGTGAGGATATGATGCCTCCTATTTTGCAAAGTATGGCAAAAAAATGGTGCGCTGCCCAAGAGAAAGAAAGCTATACATGGTATTTTGATCGCCAACTTCCTGGTGATGAAAATGGTGCTTGGCATTCGTCAGATTTGTGGTATTGGTTTGGTACTTTACCTAATTGTTGGCGTCCTATGGAACAAAAGGATTACGATTTAAGCGAACAGATGACAAGTTACTTATGCAATTTTGTTCGCACTGGTAATCCAAATGGAGATTCCTTACCAACGTGGCTTCCATCAACCAAAAAACAAAAAAAAGTTATTTTCTTTGGGGAAGAAGATACTGAAATGTATAAAACAAACCAAATGAAAATGATAAAAACCATGCTTACTAACAAAGCAGTTGGTGAATAAGATGCAAAAACGCACTATTTTGTTTTCAAGTTAGTGCGTTTTTTTTTTAAGTTAATAAAAAATCTTGAATATCCCAAAAATCATACTATTGACATAAAGTTCAAAACTGCTATAATGTAAAAACCATGTTGCGTAGTGTTCATGTTATCGTTCCTGCAAAAATCAATTTACACCTAAAAGTAAATGAAAAACGGAATGATGGATTTCATGATATCGAGAGTATCTTTCAGAAAATTCCTCTTTACGATGAATTGCTGATAGAGATGGCGGATACCAAAAACACTTGTATAATAAACTCACCTGTTTTTAAACTCCCCGAAAATAATACTCTTGTCTCTGCGTATTCAGCCTTTTGTGCTGCTACTGGTATTTCTGAAGGTGTAACTGTGACTTTAACAAAGCGCATTCCCTCTGGTGCTGGTATGGGTGGCGGATCTTCTGATGCTGCTGGAATGCTTCAAGGTTTACAAAAACTATTTGGAGTATCTTTGACAGATGCTGAACTAAAAAATGCAGCTGAAACAATTGGAAGTGATGTTTCTTTTTTCTTGTACGATGGTCCTGATTGTGATGCAGCCATTGTTACAGGTCGGGGTGAAAATGTTAAATACATCAAATCTCGAAGAGATCTTTTTTATGTGTTAGTGTGTCCGGGTGTTCATAGTTCTACTAAGGAAGCATACGAATTAGTAGATAATTGGAACAACGGGGATTGTACGACTTTTCCTTTGATAACAGAGTTAGAGTCTATTTATAGAGGTTCGATAAAAGATTGGACTTTTGGAAATAGTTTTACTAAACCTGTTGCATGGAAATATCCAAAAATTCAGCAAGCAATAAATGATTTGACTGTTTTTAATCCTGATTTTGTTGAAATGACTGGATCTGGTTCTGTCGTCTTCGGCATTTTTACTTCAGAAAATGATGCGAAAAAAGCCTACACTCAACTTTGCCAAACTTGGAATGAATCTTATTTGTTAAAATCAACATAGTGTTGTATACAACTCAGGAGGATAGATATGCAGATTACAGAAATCCGTATTCGCAAGGTAGCTGCTGAAGGCAAGTTGAAGGCTTACGTTACAGTAACATTTGATAGCTGTTTCGTGATTCATAACGTAAAGATTATCGAAGGCAAAACAGGACATTTTATTGCAATGCCAAGTCGTAAAACTAGTACGGGTGAATACAAAGATGTTGCGCATCCAATTACCCCAGAGTTTCGCACTGAGTTGCAAGACAAAATTCTTGCAGAGTTTGAAGCTGGACACATTGAAGAAGGCGATATAGACGACATTTAGTCTTGTTTTTTAACTTTTTTGAAAAAAAAGTTAAAAAAAAATCGAAAAAAAAGCTAAAAACCAGTTGCATAAAAATTATATATGTGTATAATACTATGTAGCTGATTTGATATTGAGACGTCGGCAAGTGGTAAGCCCCCAGTTTTTGGTACTGGTATTCCGCAGGTTCGAATCCTGCCGTCTCAGCTAAACAAACAGTACACTGTTTAATAAAACTAGAAATAGTTTTAAGTTGAGAGAAATGTCAAGGTACCCACCTTGACATTTCTTTTATCTACTACTTTTTTTGAAAATGTAGATAAAACAACATGAATATGTGTGTGTTTATTTTAGCAATAAAAAATCATATTTGAGGAGATCCATCATGGATAAATTAACAGTAACAGCAACTGTTCGTTCAACAACAGGTAAAAGAGCTGCAAAAGCACTTCGTGCAACAGGTAATCTTCCTGCAGTAATGTACAATGGAAAAGGTGAAGCAACAATGCTTCAAGTTAATGAAGCTGAATTCACAAAAGTTTGGAAACAAGCTACTCCTACAACTCTAGTTGAATTAGTTGTTGGAAAAGAAAAACACCTAGCTTTCATCAAAGATACAGAATATAACATCATTACAGATAAAAACCTACATGCTGATTTCCAAGTAATCGATGCAGACAAAGTATTAACAGTTCCTATCAAAGTTCAACTTGGTGGAAACCCAGCTGGTGTACGTGAAGGTGGTAACTTACAAAAAGGTATCGATACTATCAAAATTTCATGTCTACCAAAAGACTTACCAGTTCGTATCATCGCTGACATCAGTGATCTAAAAATTGGTGACAAAATGGCTGTTAAACAAATCGCACTTCCAGAAGGTGTAAAAGTTGTTTCTAACGGTGATGCAGTAATTGCAACAATCAAAGCACCACGTCGCTAATTAACTACTTTTGTTAGTACAAGGCTGTCCATGATTTTGGGCAGCTTTTTTTGTTTATGTGTATGAAAGATTTATCCCTATCCGAAAAATTATATAGTGAAGTAAAATCTCAATTTGAAAAGAACCATCTGCTTAAAACTGATTTTTCTGTGGTTTTGGCTGTTTCTGGTGGTGCAGATTCTATGGTTTTATTTCATCTTTTGAATCGGTTGCGAAAGGAAGTTGGTTTTAAACTTTTTGCAGTAACTGTGAATCATAATATTCGTCCAAAAGAAGAAAGTCTTGCTGATGTTTTGCTTGTAAAAAAGTTCGCAAATCAACTTGATGTAGAGCTTAAAATCCATGAATTTGAGAGTGGATATATAGAAAATGTTAGGCTTCAACGTAAAAAAGGCATAGAAGAAGCGGCTCGTCATTGTCGCTATAAGGTTTTTTCAGATTTTGCAAAGGAAGTTAAGGCTGACTGTGTTTGTCTTGCTCATAATCAAAATGACAATTTAGAAACTTTGTTGCAGCGTTTTTTGCAAGGCTCTGTATTAAAATCGGGGATAAAAAATAAGCGGGATATTTATTTTCGACCAATGTTAAATATTTCCCGTTGTGATATCGAAGCTTATGCCACCGAAAATCAAATTGAATATTGTATCGATTCCACAAATCTTGAAAATAATTATCTGCGCAATAAAATTCGAAATCAACTTATGCCAGTTTTGGATTCATTTTTTGATGGATGGCAATCTGGAGTTTTGGCTGCAGGTGAAAAATTATCCGATGTGGAAAAATTAATCGAAAATTCATTAAAGGATTTGAATTGGAACATTGATTTCGATAATGGATTTGTTTATTTTGATTTTGGTGATTTTTCAAAGCTGGACAAATCTCTGAAAATCAACTTTTTGTATAAAGGATTGGAAAGTTACTTTCACTTAATGGCTGCAAAAAATCCAAGTATTGTTGCAGAATTTGTGCGTTTCCCGTACCAATTATTGGAAAAATTTGTTGCTGATTATCAGTCTGTGGATTTTGAGAAAATCCTTATATCAAAAGAAAATGGAAATATCTTCATTGGAAAAGTCAAAAAAGGATATGACAACAAGGGATTTTATACTATAATAGATAATGTTGGTCTTTATGATTTAGATTTTGGGCAAATTCAAGTTATGGAAAAGGCGCAAAATCGATTTGTTGCGAAATTGGTCGGTACAGATTATGTTTCTGGAGAATTTTTGCTTCCTGTGGTAATTCGAAGTAAGGATGATTCAGATTTCATCGAAGATAAAAACAAAAATAAAAAAAATGTTACAAAGATTTTTTCTGAATGGAAGGTTTTAGAAGAAGATAAAAATTCTATTCCCATTTTCTCCGATGTGAAGATTCGAGGACTATGGGGCGAACCTTTTAATGCAGAAAACTTTTTTGTTAAAATTGATGAGGAATTATGAAACTTGAAAATAATAATGAGCCAAAAAAAGAAAAAGGTTGTTTCGGATTTACAATCTTTGTTGCATTCATAATTTGTATTGTTTTGATTTTTACTAACTTAACAAATGCAGTACAAAAAAATACTACCCAAATTAGTTATTCTGATTTTTTGGCTTCGATTGATTCAAATACTTTAAAAGAAGTAAATATTATTGATAAAACAACTATAAAAGGCAAAATGTTGATGGAAAATGGTCAATATTCTTCCTTTTATGTTGAAATCCCTTATGATGATCCAAATCTAATTGCATCATTAAAAGAAAAAAATGTGTTGATTTTTGGACAAACTACAAAACCAAGCATTATAGAAAAAATTTTAAGTTATTTACCTTGGTTTTTTAGCATTTTAATTATTCTTTTGATTTTGCGAAATCAAGCAGCTCACAATGCAAATGGTATGAGGTTTGCAGAAAGTAGAGCTAAAATCTACGATAAAACAAAAGCAACTGTGAAATTTGACGATGTTGCAGGGCAAAAAGAAGCAAAAGAAGAACTTGCAGAAATTGTAGACTTTTTGAAATATCCAACTAAATACGAAAAAATGGGGGCAAAAGTGCCTCACGGGATTCTTTTAGTGGGAAATCCTGGAACTGGAAAAACTTTGCTTGCACGAGCCGTTGCTGGTGAAGCTGATGTAAACTTTTTGCACATTTCTGGTTCTGATTTCGTTGAAATGTTTGTTGGTGTTGGTGCAAGTCGAGTTAGAAATCTTTTTGCTCAAGCTAGACGTATGTCACCTTGTGTAATTTTTATTGATGAAATTGATGCAGTTGGTCGTGCTCGTGGAGCAGGGCTTGGTGGTGGCCACGACGAAAGAGAGCAAACCCTTAACCAAATTCTTGTAGAAATGGACGGATTTGAAAAAACTGATGGTGTTATCGTTTTAGCAGCCACAAACCGTCCTGATGTTTTGGATCAAGCTTTGCTTCGTCCTGGACGATTTGATCGACAAGTTACTGTTGCAATGCCTGATATCAAAGAGCGGGAAGCAATTTTACAAGTTCATGCAAAAAAAGTTCCTGTAGGACCTGATTTTGATATTAAAAAACTTGCTCGGGCAACTTCTGGAATGAGTGGCGCTGATTTATCAAATATTGTAAATGAAGCAGCTATTTATGCGGCTCGAAAAAATAAGTCTATTGTTGAAAATGTGGAGTTTGAAGAAGCTCGTGACAAAGTCCTAATGGGTATAGCTCGAAAATCCCTTGTTTTATCAGAAAAAGACAAGTTGATGACAGCTTTCCACGAATCTGGACACGCATTGCCGTATTATTTTTTGAAAAATGCTACTGCTTTGCATAAAGTTACTATTATTCCACATGAAAGAGCTTTAGGCGTCACAGTTGGGCTTCCAAAAGAGGATTCATACACTCATACAAAGGGTCAGCTTGAAGATAGACTTGTTATCATGTATGGCGGTTATGTTGCAGAACGTTTGATTTATGGTGAAACAACAACAGGTACTCAAAACGATATTCAGCAAGCAACCGAACTCGCTCATAGAATGGTTTGCCAGTGGGGTATGTCAAAACTTGGAGCAGTTTGTTTCCATAACGATGAAGAACCTGTTTTCATGGGCAAGGAAATGGCAAAGCACAAAGGAATCTCTGATTATGCATCTGCAGAAATCGATAAAGCAGTTTTGGAAATTTTAAAAGAAGCTGAGATTCGTGCCGAGAAAATTTTATCAGAAAATAAAGATAAATTAGAAATTCTTGCAAAAGCTCTTGTTGAAAAAGAAACTCTAGATGATAATGAAATTCGTGAATTACTAGGTTTGCAAAAGGAAATGTAGTAGTATGAAAAAGTCTGTTTTTGCTGTTTTGATGTTTTTATGGGTTGTTTTTTGTGGTTTTGCAGAAGAAAATACTTATGCAAATAGAAATACAGCTTTAAAGTATTTAAAATTAGCTCAAGATTATGTTTTGAAATCTCAGTGGGAAAACGTCTTATCAACTGCAGAAATCGGATTAACTTACGATTCTTCCTTGGCTGATTTGTGGTATGTAAAATCAATTGCACAGTCACAAAAAAATGAAAAGCCTTATATCATTATAGAAAATTTAGAAAATGCCTTGCAAAAAGAGTGGGTTAGTTACAATCCAAGTGGGGCAAAAATCATGTTGGCAAATTATTATTACAACGTGGTGGATTACGAAAAATCTCTAAATCTTTTAAGCGATAGAAGTTTAAGTTTGAACTCAGATGCTCTAAAAACTTCTGCAAAGATTTATTATCAAACTGGAAATCTTCAAAAAGCTCGAGAAACTATAAATACTGCTTGGCGTATGTTCCCTTTGGATGTTGATTTTCCCTTGATTTTCTACAAATTTGAAAATCCTGCTCAACTTTCTATGGAAGCCACAAATTCTTCTGACGAAATGTTTTTCGAGTTAAACAAAACATTTTTATCATTGGGATTTGATTACGTAAATGGGAAAAATCAAGTAAATCCTCAGTTTTTGTTGGTGGCTTCTAGTTTTGCAGACAAAGATTTGCAAACAAAAATGCTAAAAGTTTACAAAACTCAAGGAATTGAAAGTCCTTTATACCCTTTAAAAGCTTTTGAAGCAGAGTTGATTTCGGAAGATGAAGCAATTTCTAGCTTTTTTACTTTGTCAAAAGGGGAAATTGACTACAATCTTTTGACTCAACTTTTTGATTTAATGCCCGAAGAAAAATATATTTCGATTTAT
Source organism: Treponemataceae bacterium (assembly GCA_045631425.1). Lineage (GTDB taxonomy): Bacteria > Spirochaetota > Spirochaetia > Treponematales > Treponemataceae > Treponema_I. The sequence continues at coordinate 105,065 of JAZQUR010000085.1, forward strand.
TCGATTTTGGATAGTTTCCAAGGAACTTTGCTTTTTGATGAAAATCAAGATGGATTTTATGAGTTAACTTGTGAATATAAAAGTGGTCGTCCAATTTATGCTGAATATGAAGAAAAACAAGATGGAATTGTAAAATGGACTTCAAAATTTGATTATGGCGCAGCTCAAGAGGTTTTCCTTCCAAAAGAAAAGTTGACATTGAAATATGCTCGTTATCCATATGTTTCCACTGTTGAGTATGAAAATATGGATTACAATTTTATCCCTGATTCAGTATCTTGGCTACCTTTTGAAGTTTCTGTGTCTGATTTTTCAGGAAATGAATATGATTTTTATATCATAAACCCTGTTGATACAACTTTTGATTCTTCAAATTTATATGAAAAATCTTCGTCTGTCGTAACTTATTTGTCAAATAAAAATAAAGATGGGGAAGATAAAATCAGATTTTCTATTTCAAATGGAAAAATTGTTAGCGGAAATTATTTTTTAGAAGGAAATCTTTATGCATCTGCAGTTTTTGAAAATGGAAGTTTGATTTTTAGAAATGTGGACAAAGATTTGAACGGTTCTTTTGAGATTACAGAAATCTACAAAAATGATTCAAATGATGAAACTATTGATTTTTATAGTCTTTTTGGTACATTTGAATACGATGGGAATTTGCGACTTTCTAGTATTGTAGTTGATACCGATGACGATGGCGAAATTGATTTTTATGAAAATTACGGCTTAGATGGATCTGTCTCAAAAAAATGGAATGGCATTCAAGAAAATCGTGATAAAGACAATACTCTTATAAGTTTAGTTTATGATATTCCTTTAAGTGAAAATAAAGTTGAAATATATTTTTTTGATGAAAAACCAATGTACTTCTTGTACAAAAATCTTACATATCCTTTGATGTATGATTCTGACATTGATTTTTATTGGCTTGGGGATATTCCATCTTATGCGGAAGAACTTGATTATCAAAAAATAAAGCAGGATTTAATCGATAAGGATACCGTATATTCTGTAAAAATTTACAAAATGGATAATAATAATTATTTCTATGCAGTAAAAACTTTTGATTTTTACTTCGCTCAGCAAATGTAAAAAAAATCTTCTTCTATAAAAAAACCGCCTCCAACTTTTTGTTGAAGGCGGAAAAGGAGATGAAGAGGATTTTTTGAAAAAAATGTTTATTTGCTCAAGTTCTATAAAGTAAACCACCCTATAAAAATAAGGTTACAAAAAAAACATAAAAAATTAATATTTTTTTTATGGAGCTCTTCTTATCCCATCAAATTTTACTTGATACAAAAATAAACCTGTTGAAGGTGCAGTTGGTCCTGCAAGTTTCCTATCTTTCGCATCAAGAATTTGTTTAAAATATTCTGGTGGATATCCTGCTTTTTCTAAATAAATAAGGGTTCCAGTAATTGAACGAACCATTTTCCAAAGGAAAGCGTTGGCCTCTATTTCAAAAACAAGTTTTTCCCCATCTAGATAAAAGTGGGCGTCCTCTAAATATCTAAATTTTGAAACGCTTTTATCTCCTGCTGCAGAAAAAGTTGTACAATCAATTTCTCCACGAAGATATGAAGCCATTTTGTTTAATTTCTCGATATCAGGCTTCCTAAAAAGCGGCCAAATATAGCGCATTTCCTTTGCTGGTGGAGTTTCTCCTATCCACATAAAATAGCGGTAAGAACGGCTTGTGGCACTAAAACGAGCATGAAATCCCTCTGGCATAACTTCTGCTGTCATAACCCGTATATCGTGGGGTAGGAGGCTATTTATTGCTGGGATGTACTTTTCAACTGGAATTGTGTCGATAGGCGACTCAAAAGTTACTGCCTGAAAACTTGCGTGAACGCCAGAATCTGTTCTTCCTGAGCCACAGGCTTGTACAGGTGTCTTGTGAATAATCTCCAGCGCTTTTTCCAATTCTTCTTGGACAGTTCGAACTTTGCCCGTAAGCGTTTCTTTTTGCTTTTGCCATCCACAAAAATCAGTTCCGTCATAAGAAATAGTTAGTAATATTGTTCGCATTTTTGTTTCTTCTGTTTATCTTAGGCTAAAGGTCGTCTTCATCAATAACATTTGCATCTTTTAGCAGTTTTGTAATGCTATCATAAAGATTTCGTGAATGTTCTAGAAGTGGACCTGGTTTGTTTTTTGAGGATTTTCCCAAACCAAAGATTCGAGCAATAGAACGCTTGTAATTTTCTAGTTTTTTTAGGCGTTCATCATGGTTTTCTGTTTGCCCGTACTTATATTCCAATAGACCACAAAGATATATTACGCCGTCATATCCGTAGTTTTTATCAATATCTGGACCAAAATTTGATACACCTGCGATGCTTTCCACTTTTGTTGTTTCAAATTCTAGCGCTTCTTGATAAAAGAATAAGGCTTTTCGATAAAACTTTTGGGCGATGTAGTCGTAATTGTGATTTGGACATTCTGTGTCTAAGTCGTTACAAAGCCAAGCAAGTCGCAAACTGATTAAAGCTTTTTTGATTGTTGGTGAAAATGATTTCGGCATTTGTTCATAGCTTAATAATGCTAGATAATAAGTTGCGGCACCGTCTAAAAGTGTTTTATCACGTTTTAGGCTGTAGTGGGGAAAAATTGCTTGCACAGATTCACGGCGATTTTTTTCTTCGTCTAAGAGTTTTGCAGCAGTTTTTGCATCATTTAGCAGTGGAAAATCTTGCCAGAAAAAAGCTGCATGGCAACTTGGACAACCACCAACGGTATAAATCAGCGGATAAACTTTTCCGTATTTTACAGATGGCTCAAAATTTCTTCGAAGTTCGTCGGTTAAAGTTCCTGCAATCATACGACCGCCACCACTAAGCATTTCTTCTTTTTGGAAATCTTTTTTACAAACAGGACATATTATTTTTGTTTTTGAATAGAATGAAATACTTAATTTTTTATTTGGGTCAGTTTTGTTTATGTCTGAGGATTTTCTGTAATATGCCATATTTCCACCTAATTTTCTATAATCACCATTGCACACGCGTATTCTTTTTCGTGTGAAATTGATAAATGAATTTTAACATGATTCTCGGATTTTGTAATCTCAAAAATTGTAGGAAAAAGTTCGATGTAAGGTTTACCAAGTTTATCCTTTTTCACGCAAATATCTCGAAGTGAAAATCCTCGTAAGCCTGTTCCAAGAGCTTTGCCGAGAGCTTCTTTTGCTGCGAATCGAGCTGCGATTGTTTCTTCTCGGTTTTTATCCCTTGATAAAATATATTTTACTTCTTCAGGATGAAAAAAGCGGGATAAAAGTTTTTCGTTGTTTGCCCAAGTTGAAAATCGACTTACTTTTACAATATCAATTCCTGTTCCAAGTATCATTCTGAAATCTCCTGACTTGTTGTTTCAGAAAGTTGACTTTCACCAGAAATATTTTCAGCGTCATTTGTTTGAGGATTTTCAGAAGTGGTAGCTTCTTCTAAATCACCATTTTCTTCAGAAACTTCTTCCTGACTTTTTTCAGAAATTGTAACCAAAATTGTGTTTGGCTCAACAGAAATCAAATTTAAGTTTGATAATTTATAGTTTTGCACTTCAAGTTCATATTCTCCAGGTTCTGTTATCCATGAACAATCAACATAAAGCATACCTTGTGGTAGTTTATAATCTTTTAGATAATTTTGAGCTCCATTTACAGTAACATTTGCTTTTGTTGTTCCTGTTTTTACTTCCAAACCTTCTGTTGGATTTAGAAGTGTGATAGAAGTGTCTTCAAAGGTTTTATCTTCAAAAATTTCTGATATAATGACTTTTGCATTTACCGAAGTTGGCTCATCAATGTAAATTCGCTTATTTGTATTTACGAGATTTAGTGTTTTTTCCATTGATTCACTTGCATCAGTAATATTCCAAAGTTCAGTTTCAATGTTTTTTACGCTTTTTACAGCTGCAGATGGGCCTACAATTCTTGCAAGCTTTGGTTCTGTTTCTTTTGCTTCAACTTTATAGCCAGATATAGGATTGCCAGTTGTTCGTAGATAAATTGGAACGTATTCAATTATTTTTTCATCTAATACAACATCAATATTCTGTGGGGTTGGTCGAATTTCCAAAGTTGAAATATTTGAGGCATTTTTGGATAATTTTAAACTTACTGGAACTGAGTAATTCCCAGCAACAGTGTAATAATCTAGATTTAGATAAGCGGAAAAATCACTTTCTGTAAGGCGACTTGTATCTTCTGGCTTTCCTTTAATTATTAGTTTTATTCGAGATGGAACTTCTTTTTCTAACAATAAATTACCATTGGATTCAACTTTTAGAGGTACTGATAAAGTCATTGTGTCTAAATCCGTAATTTGATAAAAGACATACAAGAATATTGCAGCAAGCAAGGAAATAACGATAACAACCCAATCTTGTTTGATTTTTTTAAGCCTTTGTGATAACGTCATTGTCTGGTTCCTCCGCTGTTTGTGCATCTGGCTTGATTTCAAGTTGATCTTCTAGAGTTTTTGTTAGTTGTTCCATTGTTAAATCGTAGTAAAGCTTTGAGTCATAAGCAATACTGATTGCTCCTGTTTCCTCTGAAACGATTACAACAAGGGCGTCTGTTTCTTCTGTAACACCAATAGCGGCTCTATGTCGTGTACCAAATGTTTTTGTAATATCAGGCTGTTTCGAAAGTGGAAGAAAGCATCCCGCGCCTAAGATTTTTCCACCTTGAACGATTACAGCACCGTCGTGTAAAGGTGTGTCATAACTGAAAATTGTTACCAAAAGACTTGATGAAAGGTCTGCGTTTAACTTTGTTCCTGTGTCCACAAGTTCTTTTAGATTTTGTTTACGTTCAAATACAACAAGCATACCACGTTTTTGTTTAGAAAGCATTTCTGCCGCCATTAAAACAGAGTCGACATAAGTACGCTTTGAACGAGTTCCCAATTTTACCCAAGCATTTTGTCCAAGCGTTAAAAAGATTTTTCTAAGTTCTGGCTGGAAAACGATGGCAAAACAAACCAAAAGCCCCGGAGCCAATGTGTTTAGAATTTTTAACAATGTTGTAAGTTGTAACGCTGTAGCCACTGCAAAAGCCAGCGCAAAAGTAACGATTACACGCAAAATTTGTGCACCGTTTGTTTTTACGATGATGGTATAAGCTTTGTAAATAATGAAAGCCAAAATCCCAATATCTAAAAATGGTTTTATATAATTATATACAACCGCAAATCTTTCAAAATTATTCATATAATCCTCTGTAAACTAAAAGGGTATCTCGTGTTTCTCCAACATCGTGAACCCGTAAAATTGTGGCACCTTTTTCTACAGCCAATAAATTCGCTGCTAAAGTTCCTGAAAGTCTATTTTCTACATTTTGGGTCGTAAGTTCACCAATGCAAGTTTTTCGTGAAAGTGCCATAACTATGTGATTTGGACTTAATTCACATTTTAAACCATTTTGAACATTTTGCAAAATAGTCCCACTTGATAAAATCAATTTTTTATTATGATTTAAGTTTTTTCCAAAACCGATTCCTGCGTCTAAGATGATTTTATCAGGAGAAATCCCCTTGGAAATGGCGAAATTACATCTATCCAAAAGATAGTTAGATACTTCAGTTATAATATCGTCATATTGAGGATTGTTTTGCATATTTTCTGGATTTCCCTTTTTGTGCATCAAAATAACAGGGATTTTTGCATCAGCCACGAAGTAGGGGAGATTTTCATCATCCTCTAAAGCAGAAATATCGTTTAGGATATTTGCACCTTCTTCAAAACAAGCTTTCATCACCGTAAGTTTTCTTGTATCCACAGAAATGGGAATATCAGAATGTTTTCGAATTTGTTTTATCAAGGGAAGTAGGGATTGTAGCTCTTCTTTGTCAGAAATGTATTTTGCTCCAGGACGACTTGATTCTGCACCAATATCCAAAATATCAGTACCGTTATCAATCATTTTTAGAGCTTGATTTATGGCTTTTTTTCCTGTAAAACGACTTCCCTTCCAAAAAGAGTTGTTATTGGAGTTGATTATCCCCATAATAAAACTTGGATTTTCAGTGGAAATAGCTTTGTTGTGCAACAATAACTGAAGTTTTGCCATGATTTATTCCTAGGGTAATATTAAAAAAGATTTTCCATTTTCTTTGCAAGACGCTCTGGACTAAGGTGAGCATCTTCCAAAATTTCTGGGCGTTTTCCCTGTCCGATAAATCTGTCTGGAAATCCGCAAACCCAAGTTTTTTTGCCTGTTGTTTTTCTTTGCAAAAGTGATTCAAGATAAGTTCCGATTCCACCAATGCGAATTCCGTCTTCAACAAAAACGATTTTTGAATAATCTTTTACAACCGATAAAAAGTACTCTTTGTCTAAAGGTTTTAAAAATCGCAAATTGTAAATATCAGGATAAATATTTTTTTCTTGTAGAATTTCACAAGCTTTTTGTACTTCTGGTAAAATCCCTCCAGTACAAATATATAAACAATCTGTTTGATTTTCAGAGTTTGCTTTATTTTTTATGAGAACCCCTTTTCCATTTTCAATTGGATAAGATGATTCTGGGATTTCTTTTGGACAATTTCCCTTTGGATATCGAATTACAACTGGAAAATCTTGTTGAACAGCCCAATCAAGACAAAGTTCTAGTTCTGTTGCAGAACTTGGAGCTAAAAGTGACACGTCAGGAACTGGACGAAGTAGGGAAATGTCGAAAATACCTTGGTGAGTTTCACCATCGTCAGGAACTGGCCCCGATCTATCAAGCACGAAAACTGCAGGAACTTTTTGCAAAGCGATATCGTGAATTAATTGGTCAACAGCTCTTTGCATAAATGTTGAATAGATGGCGACAACTGGTTTAATGCCAGCTCGGGCAAGTCCACCTGCAAAGGTTACAGCGTGTTCTTCTGCGATTCCTACATCGAAAAAGCGATTTGGGAATTCTTTTGCAAAGCGAGATAAGCCAGTTCCATCTATCATAGCAGCTGTAATACAAGCAAGATTTCCGTATTTGTGACCTAGCTCTACAATTTTGCTACTAAATACCCCTGTGAAAGTTTTTTCAGATTTTGAAATCAACTCTCCAGTTTCTAGTGAAAATGGACCTAATCCGTGAAATTTGGTTGGATTTTGCTCTGCTAACTCGTATTTTCTACCTTTTTTGGTTACAACATGAACAACACAAGGTCTGTCTAGCTTTTTCACATCTTGAAATACAGAAATTAGGCTTTCTATGTTGTGTCCATCAAAAGGTCCGAAGTATTCAAAACCAAAATCTACAAAGAGGTTATTTGAGTAAAAACTTGCTTTAATTGCTCTTTTGAATCTAAAAATAAAACTTGATAAAGGTTTGTTTAAGAACGGTATCTTTTTAACAGCCTTGTCGATGGTGTCTCTAAAACTTTGATACTGCGAACTTGATGTTAAGCGACTTAAATATCGAGAAAGAGAACCTGTGTTTTTGCTAATGGACATTTGGTTATCGTTTAGAATTACCACCAAATCTTTAGAAAGCTGTCCGCCGTGGGAAAGAGCTTCAAAAGCCATACCACCAGTTAGGGCACCATCTCCGATAACTGCAACAACTTTTCCTTCTTTTCGTAGCAACTTCCGTCCTGTGAGCAAACCTAAAGCGCTAGAAATTGATGTTGAAGCGTGTCCGGTATCAAAATAATCGTAAGGGCTTTCTTTTCGCTTTGTGAAACCAGAGATTCCACCGTGTTGACGTAGTGTGTCAAAATCTTTATTTCTTCCGGTTAATAATTTATGTGTATATGATTGGTGACTTACGTCAAAAATAATTGCATCGTCTTTGTGGTTAAAAACTTTGTGTAATGCGATAGTAAGCTCTACAGCACCTAGATTACTTGCGACGTGACCGCCATTTTTAGAAGCAACATCTAAAATGCGAGAACGAACTTCTTTTGCTAGTGTGTGAAGTTCTGAATTTGAAAAGTTTTCAATGTCTTTTGGAGTTGATATTTTTTCTAATAGCAAAGCTTGTGTTTCCTTAAATATTCCAAATTGGAGAGATTTCTCTGCAACGGGAAAATGTTGCATATATTATACAACACTTTTCAGAAAAAAAGGTAAAAAAAAGACCGCAGTTCAGCATAAAACTAAATCTACGGTCATTACATAGCATAATTGTAAGTATTCATTTGGAAACCTTCCATAATGCTTTTTTAGCTAAATTAAGCTAAAATTATTTACTCTTATGCCGATTTCTTCTTAGCATCTTTTTTCGCTTATGTGTAGCAATCTTTTGACGCTTTCTTTTCTTACCACAAGGCACAATAGCACTCCTTATTGAATGTTATAGTATTATCTAATAATTTGGTTTTTACGTCAAGTATTAGAAGTTATACTCTTTAAAAAAACAAGAAATTTTTTCTTCAATTAGTGCAAAATCTTCTGGATTTACAGATTCTGCGAAGTTAAATGACTTAAAAAAAGTTTCTTGGCGTTTTGCATATCGTTTTGTATCATGTTTAATTGATACTCGGATTTTTTCTAAATCAGTTTCTTCTGTGAAAAATTCCCGATATCCGATGGCAGAAAGTCCCGGTTCTTCCCCTGTGTAACCCATTTTTTTTAGATTTTTGATTTCATCTAAAAGTCCTGAGTCAAACATAATATCAACTCGTTTATTTATTCTTTCGTAGAGTTCTTTTCTATCACGCTCCAAAGATAAAACAAGGAATTTGTATCCTTTTCTAAATTCATTTGGATTGTTCAAAAGAAAACTGCTACGGGGCTTTCCAGTTGAAAGACAGATTTCCAAAGCACGTTTTATTCTGTACTCATCATTTATGTGGATTTTTGCCGCACTTTCAGGATCAAGCCGTTGTAACTCGGCGTACAAAACCTCTTTTCCTTCAGTTTTCATACGATTTTCAACTAAAGTACGAGTTTCTTCATCCGCCTCTGGGGTAACAGGAAGCCCTGTTAAAAAATTTTTGATGTAAAAAGCAGTTCCACCACAAAGAACTGGAAGTTTTCCACGAGAAAAAATTTCTTTTACAACTTCGTCTGCATCCCGAACAAATTCTCCAGTTCCAAATTGATGTTCAGGAAGGCAAACATCAATTAAGTGATGAGGAAGATTTTGCAAAAAGTCTTGGTCGGGTTTCGCAGTTCCTACATCAAGATATTTGTAAACTTGCATGGAATCCGCACTAACAATTTCAGCTTTTCCTGCAAATCGTGATGTAGAGTTCTTTCCAAAAAGTTTTTCGCAAAGAGCAGTTTTTCCAGAGGCAGTTGGTGCAAATATAACTAAAACGGGAATGTCAGTACAGTTTTCACCATAAGACATTCCCGCATTCAAAGAATTATTCATTGTAAAATGATATTAGTTCTCAATTTGATATTTAACTTCGTCTTGAAATAATTGACGTGCAGCTAAAGAAACAACTTTATCATCATTTTCCTCGATGATAGGATCTTTTACCATTGAAAGCTGATATGCACGACGACTTGCTGCAGCAGTTACTTCGTATATATTATCTTGAAATTTTACAAGTTCTTCTAATGGAAAAATCATTCTAAACCTCTTTAAAATAAAATGCTTAATTTTTAATATATCAAGAAATATAAAATGTGTAAAGTAGGCAATCTGTGAAAGTTTTTTATTCTTATCAATAATTTTTTTCTAATATAAACTAGAAATAAAAATCATTTTTCATTATATTGCTCATATGATTAGTTGTGAAGATATGATTAAGATTGTCATGAAATCTGGATGTCTTGTTCTAGAAAATGGTGGCGAAACTTATAGAACTGAAGAAACAATCGTGCACATAGCAAAGGCCTTGGGAGCAAAAACCGCTTCTGCTTTTGTTACTCCAACTGTTATTACTTTTTCATATACCGATGATGATGACCATTATCACTCTGCAATTCACCGTGTAACAAAAACTTCTGTAAATCTCCAAAAAGTTTCCCAAGTCAATAGTTTATCTCGTCGTTTAGAGCGTAGACAATACACATCTGATCCAAAACAAGTTGAAGCATTGCTTGATCGTATCGAAAAAGCTCCACCAAACCCTGATTGGATAATTTGCTTAGGTGCTGCATTAAACTCATTTTGTTTTGCCTTTATGTTTGGTGGACATTTACTAGAAGCAGTTTTCGCTTTTGTAATCGGTTTATTATTAAGAGTTACATTACTTTGCATAAGAAATTTCCCTCTTGGAAGCTTTGTTACATCAATGTTTTCAGGTGGGTTTATCGCGATTTTTGCTTGGCTTATTGGTTATGTGGCAAAATATTTTGGATTTGATATTTCATCATTTACAGTAATGATTGCCACATTGATGCAAGTTGTTCCGGGATTAGCTATCGTAAACGGAATTCGTGATATTATATCTGGGGATTTAGTTTCTGGAACCGCAAGAATTGTGGATGCCTTTATGATTGCAGCTGGTCTTTCAACAGGAGCAGTAACAATTTTTATGGTGATGTCAAAATTGATAGGGTAATGATATGAGTGTTTTTGAAATTGTTATATCTGTATTAGCATCTTTTGGTGCAACACTTGGTTCTGCAATTATTTTCAATACAAGCAAACAAGACATTGTTCGAGCTGGAATCGTTGCTTCTATCGGTTGGTTGACCTATTTGATAATAAAAGAAAATTCACCATCTCTCGCAGTTGCATACTTTGCTGGAGCCTTTGTGGTTGCGTTGATTTCAGAAATTTTTGCCTTCGTGCTAAAAAATCCTGCCACAGTTTATCTTTTGCCAGGACTTTTCCCTTTAGTTCCAGGTGGCGGAATGTTTCAAACTATGGAAGCTGCTGTAAGTGGAAATATGGAAAGTGCTTTGTCTATCGGATTTTCAACTTTAACTGCTGCTGGTGCAATCGCTATCGGAATTGCGGTGGCATCTTCTTTGGCAAAAATCGTAAACAGAATTGCAAGAGATAGAATAAATCAAGTTTTGAATGCTGAAAAATAAAATATCAAAATGTCTTCACAAAGATTTAGCGATTTTCAAAAAAATTATGAATATCGTGCTTTGTAAAGTCTTTCAAACAAAAATCTTCTGTCTTCTTCTTTTATTGTAGTAAAACGACAAGTTGCTACAGTTTTTTTCTTAGTTGTGTTTCCAACCTTGTAAGCGGCGTCAAAAAGTCTTGAAACAAAAACAGTAAGAAAAACCTCACGCTGTCCAATTGGCAATTTTATAAACAAAGATAAAGGATATTCGCTTCCTCTTTGCAAAGGAAAATCTCCCTCTTGAAGTCCAAAAGTTATTATTCCATCACTGATATAAAGAATTTCCAAAGGTAAAGCTCTACCTTGGATATAATTTTGCTCATCATTTGTTGAAGATAAAAATCTACAAATCGGAATTGATGTTATAGAATCTTCTATTTCTAGCGGGGAGATAATCACAGAATCCTGAATTATCGAACAAACAGAGTGGGGCTGTGTTTCGCCTTTTTCCTTGTCCAAAATCGGAATATAAACTTCATTTTTCAAATCAATATTTTCATCAAAAAAATCTGTAGAAGTAAATGTGGCTTCATATGGAAAATAGTTTTTGTTAGGAAGTTTTCCCTCTGGAAGATATAAAATCTTTTGGTCAGATAAAAAGCACTGCTCTAAAGTAGAATTAATATTACAAATTTCTATATTTGCAATTTCTTCCAAAAACTTAGCAGATGCAAAAAGTTCTGATTCTGAAAGATATTGCCATAAAAAAGGCGTAAATAAAGGATATTTTGGATTGGAAATACAGGAAATAAATCGCCCTTTTTCTTCTTTTCCAGTGTAAAACAATTTTCCAGTTACTTCATATTGTGTTGAAGCATTTTTATCCTGTTGTTTATATAAAACTTGGGGAATAACAAGTCCGTAACCACTTGCGGCAGTTTTTGGAACTGTTTTAAAGAAAATTCCTCTCCCTTGATAAAAAAAACAAACTGTAATTTCAGAATTTTCTTCATATTGAGGAAGGGTTGCACTAAAAGTGTTTTTAGTAATAAAAATCAGATTTTGCGCTGGGATTCCATAATTTTGAGTAGAGATGATTTTTGGTTTATCGTTTTTTGAGCTTAAAATTAAATTTGTTTGATAAGAATATAAAGACATTAAAACAACATCTCTTTCAACGCCCAAAATTTTATTTGTCACTTGAAAACTCTCCAAACTCAATTTTTTCGATTTTTAAAAGATTATCTTCCCTTTGTAAGTATAATACAGTGTTTAACCGTCCATCCGAAAACACAAATTGAACAGGAATAACAATTTCATTTTCTGTAATTTCTAAAGGTGAACACAAATAATAATCTTTTATTTCAGAATGTTTTGAAAATTCATAGTCAAAAAGGATTTTTTCGTAAGCAGATTCTAATAAAAAGTCTGTTTTCGTAATATTTTCTTTTTTTATTTTATTTATAAGTTTTGTTATTTCAACTTTTGTGTTAGAATTAATATTAGAAAGGTCAAGTGGATAAAAATCTACTATTTCTGGATAGATTCCTTCTTCTGTTTGAATTGCGTTATTTTTGCTTAGCTTTACAGAATCAAAGAAAATATCGGATTTAGTTTTATTTTTAGAATTTTTTTCTACTAATCTTGATTTATGAATTTCGTCAGTCCAAGCTGAGTTTTCAATTCGAATATTTGCTTCATACCGAATTGTATCAGTATCATTTACAATAAAAACATCATTTGACGAATTGATTTTTGTGCATGATACTAAACTTAGAATGAGAATGAGTAAAAAAGAGAAAATTGAAAAACATTTTATTTTTTTTATTTCATAAATCATATAAATAAAATATCACATTGTGAGATTTAACACAATGAAAAACATCTGAAAAAGGTAAGGTACCAAAAATGAATTTGCACAATTTGATGGAAGAAAAAGTTGTTAAGCATGTAAACGAATTGTATGATCAAATGAAAGATCAAAATATTTCTTGGCTTTCATGTGATTGTGAGCATTGTCGCTTGGATACAGCAAGTTACGTTCTTAACAGAATCCCACCTAAATATGTTGTTTCTGGACGTGGCGTATCCCACAATGTAAGTGCTGATGATACACAGTTAAAAGCAGATATTAATGCTCTTGTTATGGAAGGAATTCAAGCTATTTCTAATGCAAGACGTCCTTATCATGGTCAAAAAGCAGTTGTAGATGTTGAAAATTCAGAAAATCCTGCATATAACTTCCCAACATTTATTGGTACAGTTTATGATGGTACAACATTTGAGCCAATCGGTGGTGCAAAAGTTGTTCTAAAAAATAATAATGAATTATCAGAAATGGTTGATTATACTTGGCAAAATCCAATTACAACCTCTGGTGTTACAAAAGGTGTTTTCTCTTTCTGGGTAAAACCAATTTATACAGAAAAAAAAGGGGAAAACTCTGTTTTCAATTTTACAATCGAAGTAACAGCTGAAGGTTATGATTCAATTACATATGATTTTTCAGTTCCATTAGTAAGTGATTCACAACCACAAAAATCATTAAATTCAACATATTCACTAAAGGTTCAAGATTTTTATCTTTTCCCATTAGGATATGATAATTCAATGGATAATTAATTTGGGTAATTTTCTATAAATAATTGCTATTTATCAATTTTGCTAAAAAGCACTTTTGAAGTTTTTCTATATCATGTTGATAAGAATAGAATACTTTATAAAGTGCTTTTTTTTGTTAAAAAACAGTTTTTTTAAAAGATTTTAAAATTTTTTGTTTAATCACTTGACATACTTTGCGTTTTAATGATAATCTCTAACACGTTATAAACACGGTGCCTGTAGTTCAGGGGTAGAGCGCCAGATTGTGGATCTGGTTGTCGTGGGTTCAAATCCCATCAGGCACCCTACGTTATATACTTGTATGTAGCGTAACGTGCGTTTGTAGCTCAGCTGGATAGAGCGTCGGACTTCGAATCCGCAGGTCGCACGTTCGAATCGTGTCAGACGCAACTGACTTGTTTTATAACCGGGCCATTAGCTCAGCTGGTAGAGCAACAGACTCTTAATCTGTGGGTCGAAGGTTCGAACCCTTCATGGCTCAGTAGTTTGAGTTTAATCTTGGTTAGTAAGACTAAAACTTAAACAAAAAACGAACTACTAAAAAATAAAAAAAAAGTTAAAAAAACTTTCAAAAAGTAGTTGACACTTTTTTTGATATTTAGTATAGTTCAAACATCAACGCGAGAGTGGTGAAATTGGCAGACACGCTAGACTTAGGATCTAGTGCCCTCGGCGAAGTCGGATCGTAGCCATGTCGTTCTGTGAGCCAAGGAGTTGT
>JAZQUR010000086.1:0-15996 GCA_045631425.1 Treponemataceae bacterium
ATATTCAAGATTGTTTCAAGCATCAAAAAGAAAAATTTGATATAAGCTATAAATATAAGATAAAATCATTACCTGGAAAAGAATTTTATAAAAAGTATAAAATATGCTATTTTTTTTCATTTTTCCCAATTCCCATCAATAAAAATTGATGGGAATAGAGCCAAAAAACACCGACTAGGTTAGGGATTGTAGCACCTTTAGTCCCACGCAAGTGGGATGAGCCGAGTAGGCGAAGTGCGAAAAGCCCGACCCAAAACATTTATGTTTTGGGGAACCCCCAGAAAACAAAAAAGCTGGTTCCAACCATAAAAAGTTGAACCAGCTTTTTTACAAACTTACAAGCGTAATTTGTTTTAATTTTTGCTTTCCAAAATAATCTTTCCAGCATCTTCCACAGAAATATCTGTAAATTGCTCACGGGTTAAAAGATTTTTTAGTGTAAGCACATTTTTTTCTGCATCTTCGGCTTTTATCAAGATTCCAAATGGAATGCCTTTCTTTTCTGCCACTGTGTATTGTTGGCCGATTTTCTTTTCATCAGCAAAAACTTCCACGTTTACGCCTTTGCTGCGAAGGGCAGAAGCCACAGCTTGATAGTGTACAGAAAGATTTTTATCCAAACAGAAAATCTCACAATCTAGGAAGCTTCCTTTTTTGTTAGTTGCTCCAAGTTGTTCAAGTCCTGCAATCAATCTGTCTAAACCGATACTTGAACCAACTCCAGGAATACGGTCTTTCATGTAAAGTCCAGCTAAATTGTCGTAGCGTCCACCAGAACAAACAGACCCAATTGATGGCAAGTCGTTTAAGAAAGTTTCGTAAACAACACCTGTGTAGTAGTCAAGTCCACGGGTAATTGCTGGGTCAAGAACAAAAGTTTTTTCGATTCCGGCAGCTTTCATCATATTGCGGATTTCTTTCATTCTTTCAATATGAGGAGTAGCTTTTTCTCCAGCAAGATTTGCCATATTTTCCAAAGTTGAATCAAAATCTTCTTTTGAAGAAATAAAGCTTAAAATCTTTTCCATTTTGTTTGTAGCTTCAGAATCGCCTTCCATAAGGGCAACAAGTTCAGCTTTTACTTTTTCTTCACCGATTTTTGCAAGTTTATCGATTGTGCGCAAAATGTCTTCGCTTTTTTCACGTAAACCAATTGTTTCTAAGAATTCGTTTAAGATTCCTCTGTGGTTCACTTTGATAGTAACATTTTCAACGCCAATCACTGATAATGCGTATTTCATTAGTGAAAGGATTTCAAAATCTGCTGTTGCGCTATCTGAGCCAACCATATCAAAGTCACATTGAACAAATTCACGATAACGCCCAGCTTGTGGTTTTTCTCCTCGCCAAACTTTTGCAATATGGTATCTCTTAAATGGGAAATATAATTCTTCTTTATGTTCTGCAACAAATCGTGCAAAAGGAACTGTTAAATCAAAACGTAGTGCAACATCACGTTTTCCATTGTCTTCAAATCTAAAAACTTGTTTTTCTGTTTCACCATTACTTTTTCGTAAAAGGATTTCTGAATATTCCAAAACTGGAGTATCGATTGGCACGAATCCGTAAGAACGAAAAGCAGAAGTAAGTTTTTCAATCAAAATTGAGCGATTGATTTCTGCGTCTGGTAAAAAATCTCTAAAACCTTTTAAAACTTTTGGTTGTATTAGTGTTTCCATATTGATATAATATATTTTATAGGAGAAAAATTCAATTGCTACTAGCCATAGATATTGGAAATACAAATATTGTTGCAGCTCTTTTTCACGAAGATGAGCTTGTAAAAGAATGGAGAATGTTTTCTGACCCTAACAGAACTTCAGACGAATATTCATCTATTTTGCTTTCTTTAATGCGGGATGCAGGTATTAGCCAAAGTGCCATAGATTCAGCGATTTTAAGCTCTGTAGTGCCTCTTTTGATTGGGCCTTTTGTTACAGTTACAGAGCGTATTACAGGAAAAAAGCCTATTATCATAGGTCCTGGGATTTACGACCAACTTCCTGTGAAAATTCCAGCTTCAGCAATTCATGAAATTGGTACTGACTTGGTTTGTAATGCTGTGGAAGCCTATTGTCAGCAAAAAACAGCTTGTATTGTTGTGGATTTTGGAACAGCTCTAACTTTCACCGCTATTGATGATAAGGGAAACATTCTTGGGATTTCAATTTGTCCTGGAATTCGAACTGCTGTAAATTCTCTTTTTAGAAACACAGCCCAGCTTCCATCAGTTCCCCTAGAAGTTCCACCTGATAGTCTTGGTACAAACACAATCCATTCTATTCAATCTGGAATTATTTTCGGATATAAAGGTCTTGTTGAAAATCTTGTTGATTCAATAAAAACTGATATGGAAGCAAAATCTGGTTTCCCAAAAGATAAAATCCAAGTTTTAGCAACAGGTGGATTAAACAGTGTTTTGAAACCAATTACCACAGTTTTTAGTTCTATCGACAAGCAATTAACTTTAAAAGGTTTAAGGCGAATTGCTGAAATTGTGCTATAATATAATTGTAAAATAATTAAAGAGGATAGATAAACACTTCTCCTAAAATGGCGTCGAAGTGTTTATCTCAAAAGTTTGCGTTGCAAACTTTCCTATCAAAGTGATGTTTCTCATATTCGTTGCGAAACATCAAAAAAAGTCAAATCGAAAATTGATATTTTCTCATTGACTTTTTTTATGAGGATTGTATGAAATATTTAATTCCTGAAAACAACAAACTTCGCGTTGCGATTTCTGGAAAAAGTGGTTGTGGAAATACTACTGTAAGTAAACTTTTAGCAGATACATTAAATGTAAATATGATAAACTTTACATTCAGAACATTGGCAGAAGAAGTTGGGCTTTCTTTGGCTGAAATCATTGAAAAAGCAAAAACAGATGACTCGTTTGATATTGCTGTTGATACTCGTCAAGTGGAAATGGCAAAAGCAGACTCATGTGTTCTTGGTTCTCGCTTAGCTATATGGATGCTAAAAGAAGCTGATATCAAAGTTTACCTTTATGCCAGTGATGAAGTTCGTGCAAAGCGTATTTTGAACAGAGAAGGTGGTTCTCTAGAAGAAATTGCTTCATTTACACGAATGCGAGATGAACAAGATTCAGCTCGTTACAAAAAATTATACGACATTGATAACAACGATTATTCTTTTGTTGATTTAGAAATTGACACATCTTTATACAACCCAGAAGAAATTGTTGAACAAATAATTTCTTTCCTTGTTGAAAAGAATCTATTAATAAAACAAAACTAAGGCTAAAATCTTAGTACTCAAGGAGTTAAAAATGAACACTTCTCCTAAAATAGCGTCGAAGTGTTTATTCCTAAAGTTTGCGTTGCAAACTTTCATATAAAAATGCTGTTTTTCACTTTCGTTGCAAAACAGCGTAAAAAGTCAAATCGAAAAATGATATTTTCTCATTGACTTTTTATAGGAGTTAAAAATGGACAAAATTGGTGGAGCAATTCTTTTTGCATCAGAAAATGAAGATGATTTTTATGGATGTAAAGCAGTAGTTGCAAAAGATTTCGCTAATTTAACTGAAAAAGCAATTGATGCAGGTATTTTACTTGCAATTTCAAGTTCTTTTGCTGAGGAAACTACACAAAAACTTGAAAGCAAAGGTATCAAACCTGTTATTTTAGATAAGCATAGCATTGAAGATGCCTTCAAATCTTTCGCAGATAAGGATTCTGAAGTTTATCTTATCAAAAACGAAGATGACAGTTATAAGTTGAAATTCTTTTCAGGAAGTCTTTCAAAAAGTTATCAACTAAGAAAATAGGTTGATATTGAGAAGGTGATTTAAGTTCAAAACATAGTAGAACCTAAATCACCTTTTTTTTCGCAAAAAAAAACTGCCTTTCATCCACTTTTTATATAAAAGCGAATAAAAGGCAGTTTTTCGTACTTAAAGTACCTCTACGCCACATGAAGTAATCGCAAGGTCGATAGCTGCTTCAATATCTGCAACACTTTCATCAAAGTTTACTAAAACCTGACATTTTGAAGTGTTCGCAACACAACTAGCAACACCTGCAACAGCACTAACTGCAGCATTTATTTTTTCTTCGATGCTTTCTTCCAAGCCAACTACGTATATCTTTTTTTCCATGGTAAATATCTCCCAATCAACATATATTATAATCAAAAAAAATAAATACTACAAGGCAAATACAAATTAAAATTTAAATTTTTACAGTTTTTCCAAGTTGTCCACATGCACCACCAATTTTTCTACCTCGGCGAGTTCGCTGTGTTACGTTGATATTACGTTGTTCTAAAAGTTTGATGAAATTAGAACATTCGTTTACATCTGGTTCCTTGTAAGGTAAACCTTCTACTGGATTCCAAGGAATAACATTTACGTGAATTGGCATATTTCCAACAAATTTTTTAATGTTATCAGCACTTTCTGCAGTTGTATTGATTCCTGAAAGTAGTGCGGCTTCCAAAGTACATCTCTTACCTGTTTTTTCAATGTAATATTTGATTGCTTTTGAAAGTTCTGGCAAAGGATTTGCTTTTCCAATTGGCATCAAAGTTTCCCGTAATTGCTGATCTGCAGTTGTTAACGAAACTGCCAATCTTACAGCAGGTCCATTATCAGCCAAGTCATAAATACCTTTTATTACTCCAGAGGTGGAAATTGTAATACGTCTAGTAGATAAGTTTCGTCCGTCTTTGTGACCAAGGATAGAAATCGCTTTTCTGATTTCTGGAAGATTTAGCATAGGTTCTCCCATTCCCATAAAAACGATATTATCAAGTTTGCCACATTCTTTTTCTAGATATAAAAATTGTTCTACGATTTCACCAGCAGTTAAGTTTCGAGCAAAACCAAGTTTTCCAGTTTGACAAAATGCACAACCCATAGCACAACCTGCCTGACAAGAAACACAAGCAGTTTTTCTGCCCTCTGAATCCACAAGCAAAACAGTTTCAATACATAAAGAGTCGTGTAGGGTGATTTGTAATTTTATTGTTCCATCTGGATCAACAAGTTTTTGTGAAATATAGCTAGAAAAGATTTGTGCTTTTTCAGAAAGTGAATTTCTCAAATCTAAAGAAAGATTTGTCATTTCATCAAAAGAAGAAACGCCAACAGAAATCCACTTGAAAATCTGTTTTCCTCTGAATGAAGCACCTAATTCTAGTTCTTTTGCAAGTTCTTCAGGATATAATCCGGATAAAAATATTTTTTCTGTCATATCCCTATGCTATCAGTTTTTCTAGCATTTCTGCAACAGCTTGACTACGAATTCCTAATTTTTGGAAATCTTGCAAAACGTCAATAGCTTTTTGTTTTTGCCCAAGTTTGATATGACAATCTGCCAAGTCGATATATAATCGGTAATTTTTTGGGTCAGCTTGGATAATTCTTGTTAGACTAGAAATTGCTTCTTCAAATTTTCCTTGACCTTTGCTGATAAGAGCTAATCCTAAAACAGCATATAAATCAAATTCGATATTCAATGCTTTTTGATAATATTCTGTTGCTGTATCATAATCTCCTGTGTTTCGATATGCATCACCAGCGCGAGTTAAGATAACTTTGTTTTTTGGATCAAGTTCCAAAATTTTGTTCCAATATTCAACAGAACGATATTGTTGATTCATTCCACGATAACAGTCAGCTAAACCGAAAAGTGCGTAGAAGTTTCTAGGATCCATTTCTAGAGCTCTTTCAAAATAATAAACACCTTTATCAAATGTTTTTAACTTTCTATGACAATTTCCGATTGATGTTAATACACGAATATCCACAGCAGAATCGTTTAAATCTAGCATTTTTGTCCAATAATATAGTGCGTCACGATATTCTTTGAAGTCATAATGCAAATGTCCTAAACCAATTAAAGCATAAGCATTGTCATCTTCCATGTCTAAAACTTTTAGGTAAAGTTGTTTTGATTTTCTAAAGTCTCGGATTTTGCGGTATGCATCTGCAACACGTGTTAAAACAGTGATATTTCTGTCATCGTGAATAAGATACTGTTCCCAAATATCGATTGCTTTGTGAAATTGATTTAGAGCTTTGTAGCAATCTGCTAAACCAAATAAAGCATAATTATTTCCAGGATGATAAGTTAAGCATTTTGAATAAAAGTCGATAGCTTCGTGGAAATGATTTTGCTTTCTTGCTGAATCTCCAAGTCCAACTAAAGCGTAGTTATTATTATCTTCTAAATCCAGAATTTGCTTAAATGATTCTTCAGCACCTTTTATGTCGTTATCTTTTAAAAGTTGATAACCTTTTTTTGAAAGTTCTGCAATTTCATTTGATTGTTCATCGATTTCTGCAAGTGCATTTTCTGGTTGGAATTCTTCTTGAGAAAGAGGAGTAGTAGATAATAAATCGTCCATTTTTTTTTCCTTAACTTTAAAAATATTAAATAATGCTAATTTTCTTTGATAATAGAGGAGATAATTCCTGCTAATTTTTCTATTATCGGCTCTGCATTTCTTTTATTATGGGCTAATAAATACAATTTTAGAGCATCAAGTTCTTTTCCTTCTTCCATGGATTTTTCAGCTACACGGTTTAATCCGTCTGAATATCCAGTGGTGATAAAAAGTCGTCGTGCTTCTAAAATTTTTCCTTGATTAAAGAAGATGTTGCCTTTTCTGTTAAGAATAACCTTTTGTTCTGAAGTTAGACCAGAGACAGGAAAATCAGTCACTTTAATAAAATGACCTGGTTCTTTTGGATGTGCAAAATCTTTTTTTAAATCAATTTGCATTTACTTCACCTTTTTATTGTATATTATGCTATAAATTTGGTTTTTTACAGTAAAAATCTACAATAGAACGACCATAAATACGAAAATCTTTCTTTGTTAAGTTACCAATATTATCTTTCATGTGTTTTTCTGCAGGTCTATGAATGATGGCAACTCCGTTTTCTGTTAGCAAATTATTTTTAGAAACAATATTTATCAAATCTTCATGAAATTTATAAGGAAATGGTGGGTCAAAAAAGATAATATCAAATTGATCTTTACATCGCTTTAAAAATAACTCAACTGCAATAAAATGACATTCGATTTTTTTTCCCATTTCTTTTTCAGTCATAGATACATTAT
The DNA here is from genome assembly GCA_045631425.1 of Treponemataceae bacterium. GTDB lineage: Bacteria > Spirochaetota > Spirochaetia > Treponematales > Treponemataceae > Treponema_I. The sequence continues at coordinate 7,092 of JAZQUR010000086.1, forward strand.
CTAAAACTGTGTTTACTTTGATTTTATCTTTTTCACATAAAACAACCCGGTCTGCGCCTCGAGATACAGCTTCTATAGCTATTGTGCCAGAACCGGAAAACATATCTAAAAAACTTTTTCCTGATAAATCGCCTAGAATTGCAAAAACTGATTCTCTCATTCTATCCATGGCAGGTCTGATAACACCGTCTGGACATTTTGTAATTCTACCTTTTAATTCACCGCCTGTAATTCGCATGTTTTCCTCGTTTTGTAAAATTGATATTATCACTATATATTAAATGTGAGATTTCGTCTATTATGATGTATGATTTGATTTTATCATTTTGCAGTGTTTTTAATTATCAAAAAGTTCTATGTACTTGTCATAAATAAAAATATTTGCTATATTGGTAAAACCCCTTGGAGGCAATTATTGTTTTCCAATGACCATAAGGAGTTATACATGAGAAAGTATGAATTAATGACAATCTTTCCTCTAGAAGAAGATTTGTCAAAAGCAGCACAAGAATCTGTTCGCTCAATCTTAGGCGAATTCGGTGCTGAAATCGAAAGCGAAACACCATACGGTGATCGCGAACTAACTTACGAAGTTAAAAAACGCAACAAAGGTCGCTTTGTTCTTTTTAACATCAAATCAAATCCATCAAAAATCATCGAAATTGACAGACAATTTAAGCTAGAACAAAATCTTCTTAAATTCATGTTTGTTCGCATTGACGACTAATTTTGAATCAACCAACTTATAAAGGGGAGCAGCTATGAACGATTTAAATCACGTAATTCTAATTGGTAGATTAACACAAGATGCAGAACTAAAATACACACAAAATGGTTATGCAATCTCTAGTTTTTCTATAGCTGTTAACCGTAGTAGAAAAAATGGTGAACAGTGGGTTGAAGAAGCAAACTTTTTTGAAGTTTCTTTATTTGGTAAATCCGCTGAAAACCTAAAACCTTACCTAATCAAAGGCAAACAAGTTGCTATTGACGGTGAGTTACGCCAAGATAGATGGGAAAGCGAAGGACAGAAAAGAAGTAAAGTAGTTATCGTTGCTAACAGTGTTCAACTAGTTGGCGGAAATAACGGCACAAACGGTCAATCTGCCGGGGGGTATGCTACTAATCCTGTTCAAGCTAGACCAACTTATCAACAACCTGCAGCACCACAACAAACTTATGCTCCAGGTCCAAGTTATGGCGGCGATGCTGGTTTTCCAGACGATATTCCATTTTAATTTAACAGGAGACTACAATGTCAGACGAAGTAACAAAAGATATTGATACTACACCAGACGTACAAATGCAAGACGTTATCCGTGATGCAGATGAACGTGCACCACGCGCAAAAGGAAAAACATTTTTCCGCAAAAAAGTATGTCGTTTCTGTGCTAACAAAGCAAAAGTAGACTACAAAGATGCAGACGGACTACGCCGTTTCACAACAGAACGCGGAAAGATTTTACCACGACGTATCACAGGTACATGTGCAAAACACCAAAGAAGAGTTGCTCTTGAAATCAAACGTGCACGTGCAATCTGTTTACTTCCTTTCGTAGCTGAATAAGCTTGAAAAAATAGGTTTTCACTCTATATTGGGTGAAAACCTAAAAAATATATAGTTGCATATTATTTGCAGTTATAACGGTTCTATTTAATAGAACCCCAATTAAAACTCATACTCCGAGTTTTAATAAAATATTTTCGCGGAAAATCCGCATGGAGTTCGAACTATGAAAGTTATTCTTAATGAAGATGTTAAACACCTAGGTGAAATGGGTGATGTTAAAATGGTTGCAAACGGTTATGCTCGCAACTACCTATTCCCAAGAAATCTTGCTGTTCCTTACAACGAAATGACAATTGCTTACTTCGAAGGTAAAAAAGCTGAAATCGAAGCTCGCAAAGAACAAAAACGTAAAGACTCAGCTTCTCTAAAAGAAAAATTAGAAGGTCAAGTTCTTACAATCGTTATGCCAGCTGGTGCAAACGGAAAACTTTATGGTGCTGTTACAAACCTAACAGTAGCTGAAGTTCTTGCTAAAAACGGTTTCGAAGTTGAAAGAAAGAAAATCGAAGTTCCTGGCCTAACAATCAAATCTGTTGGTAAATACACAGTAACAATTCACCTATATGAAGCATCAACAGCTTCTGTTACTCTAGAAGTAAAACCACAAGAAGATGCATCAAAAGCATCAGACTCAAAAGTAGCACCTAAAGCAGAAGAAGCTCCAGCAGCTTCAGAAGAAAAGGCTGAATAATTATGAGTCTCAAGGATAAAGTTCCTCCACACAATTTAGTTGCTGAACAAGCTACTTTAGGAGCTTTACTCCTTGATTGGGACGCATTAGGAAATGTGATTTCTTATTTGCGTCCTGAACGTTTCTATTCATTACAAAATCAAAAAATATTTGAATCAATCCTTTCATTAGATGGACGCGGTATTCGTGGTGACATTGTTACCTTAATCGAAGAACTACGAACAAACGGCAATTTAGATGCTGCCGGTGGTCCAGCCTATGTTTCATCCTTAACAGATCAAGTTCCAACAAGTGCTAACGTAGAATATTACGCGAAAATCGTTTTTGACCAATATATTAGACGTGAGTTAATCGGTCTTTCTTCAAAATCAATTTCAGAAGCACATGATGACACTATTAGCAGTGAGTTAGCATTAGAGGAAGCTCAAAAACGTATTTTTGAATTATCAGATTCTAAGCAATCTCAAAATGTTCAGCATGTCCAAAATCTTATTGGCTCTCTTATCGAAAATATTGAAAAAGTTTACAAAAACAAAAAAGAATTAGTAGGAATTCCTTCAGGTTTAACAAGTCTTGACACAATGACTTATGGATTCCAAAATTCAGAAATGATTATTATCGGTGCTCGTCCTTCAATGGGTAAAACCGCCTTGGCTTTATCTATGATTCAGCACATTGCTATAGAAAAGAAAATCCCTACTGCATTTTTTTCATTGGAAATGTCCAATGTTCAGGTTATGCAGCGTCTTTTATCTCAGGAATCAAGACTTTCTGGTGAAAAGATCCGCACTGGTGCATTAAAATTAGAGCACTTTCAACGGTTGCAAGATGCTGCTGGTCGAATCTATGTTTCTCCACTTTGGATTGATGATACTCCAAACATGAAGCTTTTGGAGTTACGTAGTACAGCTCGAAGATTACGTGCACAAAATAAAGTTGAAATTATTTTTATTGACTATATTGGTCTTATTCAAAACGAAAATACAAATATTCCTCGCCACGAACAGATTGGTGAAGTTTCCCGTTCTCTAAAAAGTTTGGCACGTGAGCTAAAAATTCCAATTGTTGTATTGTCACAGGTTGGTCGTCAATCTGAAGGTAATAAGCCAACACTTGCCGATTTACGTGATTCAGGGTCTATCGAACAGGATGCTGACGTTATTATGTTTTTGCATCGTGAACGTGTTGAAACATCTGGAAAAGAGGAAAAACCACAAACTATCCCAACTGAATTATTGCTTTCTAAGCAACGTAACGGGCCTACAGGGACTGCAAAAATCGTTTTTGTACCTCGTTACACAAAATTCGAAAATCCTGCTGAAGAATAGTATTTTTCTTTATTATCATTTTTATCATTAATCTAATTTCATAAAAAAAACACCGCTCAAAATCAAACTGTATTTGTTCGATTTTTGCGGTGGATTCAAAATTATATTGTTCTATTAATATTTTAGTATTCTATCCAAGTACCATCCACTGTAACATACCAGTTTGCATACAATGAATTAGTTTTTGCATTATACCAAGAAATACTTCCATCTTCGTTTAGAACAACCATGAGGTTTGCATTTCCTTCTAGTTTTTGTGGAAGTGAAGCAAATCTACTTAGTGAGACGCTTTTTCGTGTTGAAACATTTACAGCTAGAACTTGAGTTTTACCGATGTTAGAGTACAAATAACCGTTTTTGAATGAGGTAAATGCTTCAGAATCTTCATCTCCCCATTGGAAAATTGCTGTATATTTTTTGCTTTCTGGATAATAAGCGAAAATATCAGTTCGTTTTGAAGTTCCTGAATATACACAAACTCCATAGAAAACATTTGAACTTGTACTTTGTGTTAGTGAGAAAGCAACTTCACCGTTAATTGGAACTATTACAGTTTCCTGAGTTTTTGCATCAATGTGAATTAAGGCTGAATTTGGACTTGAAGCTGCGGTTTTCGCAACATAAATATCATTTTCTGTATATAAAATGGCATCCTGAATTCCAATACCTGTATAAACAACTTTTGATGTAGCATTTTCAATATCAACAAGAATAACTTTGCTACTTCCTTCTATAATAAGTAAATAGTTATCTTTTATATGTATATTTTGAATTGCATTAGTTGATTTATACAAAACTTTTTCTGTTTGAGTAGTTAAATCTGAAAGTACAACATTTGATGCTTTATTTTTTGAATAAAAAATCAAACTATCATTATAGGATAAAAGATTTGTGTATCCATTATTTGATTTTACAGTTGTAATTGTTTGATCTGTGTAAGATGATGAGAAAACATCTTTTTCAGTTAGGAAGTAGAATGTTTCATCTTTCACAGCAATATCATAGATTTTAGCATAAACAACTGTTGAAATGTTATCCATTTTTGAAATTGTCAAATTTGGTTCAATACTTGTTGTTTGAATTGTTCCATTTTCACAAAGTGCGATAATATTTTGGGCATTTTTGGTAATTTCGTTTATTTCTGGACGTCCATCTGTATAAATAGTTTTTACAATCACAGGATTCTCATTAAAGTACAAAACGTCTTTTTCTGTAATAACCTGGGTCAATTTTTTTTCTTCAACAGGATTTTCAGACAATAGTTCAATATCAGTATTTTCAGAATTCTGAAGTTGATTTGTTGTTTGAGTTGTGTTTGTTACAGTTGTTTGTTCTTCCACATAAGTAATAACTTGCTCTTTTTCGATTCCTGCTTGAACCATTTTTATTACATAATTTTTTCCATCTTTTACTAGATAGTACAAATTATCATCATCACGTGTTGAAATAAGTTTTGCATTTTTCTCACTGATTTTTGCCATCAATTTACCAGTTACACTGTGATATACGTAAATATATCCGTTTTTTGTACCTGCAAACAATAAATCAGAGTTAAAAAGAGTAGGTTGAGATAAATTGGATTCAACAGAAATTGTTTGTTTTGTTGCACCAGTTTTAAAATTTGTATAAATTAATTTTCCAAGTGGAGTATACATAATTCCAGAATTTTCTGTGGAACTTGAATAAATCATTGTAACCATTCCAGGAGAATCTTTTACCTTGCGAATTACTGTACCAGTTTTTGCATTTAAAAAGATAATTCCATCAACAGAATTGGTTCCAATCATTAACCATGAACCTTTTTCTGAAAAGTTGATAGTTGAAATTGTATCTGTAAATCTTTTAACGAAAATACGTTTTTTTGTTTTCCAGTTCCAAATTGAGATACGATTTACTGAATATCCGTCTGTTTCGTAAATTGCAATGTCAGTTCCATTTGGACTTGCTGAAATATTTTTGATTTCTAGGTCAGAAATTTGATAATGTTCACCTTGATTGTCATCAGTCCAGCAAATAACAAATCCATCATCGCCTACAGAATAAAATGACCCATCTGGTGCGAAAGCTCCTTGATTTGCTTTTCCATTGTGAGGTTGTGTGGAAATCATATTTTGTGAAAAAATATTAACCATTAAAAAAATAAATAATGATGTAGAAATAATTTTTTTCATTTTTTACGCCTCGTTTATCTAATAACTAGTTGTTAAATAAATATCTAAAATCGCTAAACATAGCAATACAAAATAGCACTGCAATAAATGCAAGCCCAATAAATTGTACATAATACATGATTTTTGGAGAAAGCTTCTTACGTGAAACTGTTTCTATTAGTGCAAAAAGTATTAATCCACCGTCTAAAATTGGGATTGGAAGCAAATTCATGATGAACAATGAAATGCTAATTAAAGCCAAAAAGTTAAGAACAGTTACTAAGCCAGTTGAAAAACTTGCTGAAAATCCTGCAACTGCAGTTTCTCCAATCATTTGAGTTATTCTAATTGGTCCAGAAACAGCGGATGTTAACTCCACGCCTTTAAATAAAAGTCCTATACTTTTGAAAGTTAAGCCGATTGTCTCGACTGTTTCTAAAAAACCTTGTTTTATTGAACCAAAAAATCCGTATGTCTTTGTATGATATTGATTTGATGCAAATCGAATACCAACATCTTCTGTTTGTAAATCTAATATTCCAGAAAAACTTCCAAAATCATTTTTCCACTGAATTAATGCAGTTTCTTTTCCTGTAATGTTTTGTGATATGTCGTTTGTATTAAAAACTGGCTGATTATCAACCATTGTGATGACTGATTCTGGTGTTAAACCGATTTTATCAGCTGAACTTTCAGAAATAATTTCTGCAACAACAGGATCAACCCAGTTTAATACACCAATTTTTCCAGCTCCAGTAGAAGTGTCTAATTCGGTTCTAACTGTAATATTTAGTTTTTCCCCATCCCGTAGAACAGTGAAAATCAAATCTTCATTTGGATGTAGTGAAACATAAGAAGAAATATCTGCAAAATTGATAATTGGTTCATCATCAATCTGGATGATTGTATCCCCAGTTTTTATTCCTGCATCTCCTGCAGGTGATGAAATATCTGCGTAAACATCACTTGCTACAATGATTTTGCTTGGTGTACTGTAATAATTATAACCAATTGCAGAAATGATGATAAAAGCTAAAAATGCAAAAAGTACGTTAAAAAAAGGGCCCATAAAAGCGATAAAAGCTCGTTTTAATGGATGAATTCCGTAAAAAGAATCAGGCTCACCTTGAATTTCTGGATAATTATTTTCAAGAGCTTCTGTAAAAGCTTTTTCACCTTTCATTTCACAATATCCACCAAGTGGAATAAGAGAAAGTCGATAGTCAGTACCCTTTATAGTTTTGTGTAAGAGAATTGGTCCCATTCCAACTGAAAAAGCTTCAACTTTTACACCACAAATTTTTGAAGCAATTAGATGGCCTGTTTCGTGTATTAAAACAATCAATCCAAGACCTAAAATTCCATATAAAATAGTTAGCATATTTGTTCCTTTGCAAAATCTCTTGCCATAGAATCAAACAACAAAACTTCTTCGTAGGTAACAGGTAATTTTGACCAGTCTTTGGACATTACTTTTTCAGTGATTTTGGAAATATCGTAAAAACCAATTTTATGGTTGATAAAAGCGTCTACAGCAATTTCGTTTGCAGCATTAAAAGCTATAGGGTAAGAACCACCAAGAGAAGCCGCTTTGAAACCAAGAGCAAGCATTGGAAACTTTTCTAGGTCTGGTTTTGCGAAAGTACAAGATAAAGGATTTTCAACTGGATTTAGTGATAAATCCAATGGAGGTAAAGAGCTTTTTGTAAAATTTGGCCATGTCAAAGCTGATAAAATCGGATGACACATATCCGGATGAGACATTTGACTATATAAAACACCGTCTTTTGTACGAATAAGTGAATGAACTAAACTTTGAGGATGAATAGTAACTTCAACTTTTGAAGCTGGAACATTGAAAAGTTTAACAGCTTCTATAACTTCCAAAGCTTTATTTGCTAAAGTTGCGCTGTCAATGGTGATTTTTCTTCCCATATTCCATGTAGGATGTTTTAGCGCATCTTCTACAGTAACTTTTTCAAGCTGTTCTTTTGTGAACATTCTGAAAGGACCACAGCTTGCTGTTAAAACAACTGTGTCCACTGAATCAGCACCAAATTTTTCTACTAAATTAAATACAGCTGAATGTTCAGAATCTACTGGCAAAATCTTACAATTATTTTTATGTGCTAAATCGTAAACGATGTGAGATGCCATAACAATGGTTTCTTTATTTGCTAAAGCAAGGTCAATGCCGTTTTCGAGAGTGTAAATCGAAGGTAAAAGTCCTGCTGCACCTGCAATTCCGTTTACACAAATATCTGCCTTTGAAGATGTTATAACTTTTTTTATGCCTTCAATACCATCTGCTTTATCGTTTGAAAGACAAATATTATCACAATTATACTTTTTTGATAATTTTTCAAGTTCTTCTTTATTCGAATGGGCAGTTAAACCAACAACTTGAAACAAATCAGAAAATTCATCAATAATTTTTAATGTACTTTTACCAATGGAACCAGTACAACCTAAAACTACAATTTTCTTTTTCATAGAGTTTAGAATATTTTTACCAATAAATAGAATACAGGAGCTGCTAAAAGCAGAGAATCTACAGAATCTAGAATTCCACCACGACCAGGAATGATATTTCCAGAATCTTTTACATCAACATCACGTTTAAAAACAGATTCAATTAAATCTCCAATTATTGCGAAAATTGATGTAACAAGAGTTAGAGAAACAATTTCCCAATTAGAAATGTGAGAAAAATATTGATCAAATAGTGGAATATATCTAGTAACTAAAAATACAACAATGATAGTAGCAATAATTCCACCTACAAAACCTGCAATGCTTTTGTTTGGACTTGCTTTGATATATCCACGATTATTTTTACCAAAAAGCATACCGAAAAACCATGCAAATGAATCTGTTCCAAATACAATTACCAAAAAAAGAGTCATATATATGGAATTAACGATTGGATTTTGTAAATTTGGACTACCCATAAACCATGATTTTGAAGTCATTTTTATGATAAATGAGAAAAAATAACCAGAATATAGGATTGTTAATAATGAAGTACAAATTCTTTGAATTGATGTTGCAAAATTATCTTCAGCATTCTTCTTTGAAAAAATTTCTGCTAAAAAACAAAGTGATAAAGCTAAAAATATAGAAAAAATAATAAAATCAGAATTAAATCCAATATAAATTTGTGATG
>JAZQUR010000087.1:0-13623 GCA_045631425.1 Treponemataceae bacterium
ATTAGAAAATAGAAAATAAAGAAAAAGCTTTTTTTGAAATGTTTGAAGACAATAATACATCTATAATGTGTTATTGTCTTTTTTTCGTTTCAAAACCTGAATACACTTTTTTGTATCATATCTGCCGTACTATCAAAATTCTCCCCTATTTTCCCCTTTTTTTCGCCCAGTTTTTTTCCGATAATAAATTAATAAATTGATAAATTGTAACTTTTTGATTTACTGTTTTTTTTCTTAGCGTTTGGAGATTTTATGAAAAAGATTTTTTCTTTTATTTTGATATTTGGATTTTTATTTTCCACACAAAATATTTTCGCAGACGAAACTTTTGATGGTGATAATTGGAATGATTCTGAAAAAGTAACTGTTGACTCAAAATCTGATTCAAAATCTGACTTAAAAGATGATGCAAATAAAGAAGAAAAATCAGCAAATGTTGATACAAATATTGATGCAAAAGTTGATGCTGTAAGTGGTGAAGCTGAAGTTCTTGATTCCAAAAAAGATGATAAAGAAGACAAAGAAGATGAAGAGTCTGAACTCCAAAAACGAAAAGATACTCTAGAATTTGGCTTGGAAAGTGAAATCACAGATTTGATTTCCACTTTAATAAAAGAAGAGGACAAAACTTTCACTGATGATATTCTAAAAGTTTTTAATTCTACAAAAAATGTGAATATTCGCGAGAAAACCATCGAGTATTTTACAAAAGTGGAAGATGCGAGTTTGAAAGATTATTCTGTAATGATTTTGGAAGATCCTTATGATGAAAAAACTTCCACAGTAAATTTGCTTTTCAAATATGTGACTGCTCTAAAAATTACTGAAGCCGCACCTCATATCCAAAAACTTTTGGACTCTGAAAACGAAGAATATTATGATGCTGCGATTACTGCCTTAGGCGCTGTGGGCGGCCCTGATGAAGCTATATTTTTGGCTGACTTTTTAGAAAGAGATTTAACCACTGCGAGAAAGCAAAATCTTATGAAAGCTCTCGGCCAGATAAAAGCGGTTGAAACTTGGGACAAACTTGTTGAAGTTATTCAAGACGAGGACGAAAACACTTATGTTAGAATGTACGCCGCAGAAGCTATTGGGGCTATGGAAAAAGAAGAATCAATAGAGATTTTGCTAGATTTATTTGAAGACGACGATCCAAATATCAGAACTTATGCAATTAAAGGTTTGAGTTATTTTGATAATGAGGATGTGGAAAATCTTGTTATTCAGGGATTAAAAGACAACTATTACAAAGTTCGTCTTGAAGCCATAGAAGTTGTTAAGAAAAATCAATATAAGTCTGCAATTTCTAGTTTGCTTTATCGTGCAAAAAATGACGCTGAAGCAACTGTAAAATATGCTTGTTTTGAAGCTCTTGCTTTTTTAAACACAAAAGATGGAAACGAATACTTAATATCACTTGTGAAGGATATAAAGAAAAGCGATACATTGCGAAGTAAAGCCGCTGCAAGTATGTTGAAGTACGAGGATAAAGATTGCGTAAAAGCCGTTGTAGAGGTTACGCTTTCGGTTTTAGATGATACAAAGAAAACTTCTTTGCGTTATGCTCTTGGAAAAGAAATGGCAAAATATGAAAACTCTCTTTTTGAAGAAGTTTGTGATGCTTTCTTGGATAGCAAAGACGTTTCTACTCAGGGTATAGGTCTTGATATTTGGAAGAAAAATCGCTATTCATCTCTAAAGGATAAGGTAACTTCAATCGCAGAAGCAGAAAAGGCAAGTACAAATAAATCTAAAGCAAGATTGATTTTGGAATTGTAGTATTCGTCTAATTATCAATATTTCCTTATCAGTATGTAAATTATAAGTAACAAAAACCTTCTCTCACTTGAATAGACTGACATTTTATGATATTGTATTGAAAATATCGCATGTCGAAGCCAGGGTTTTCTTTAGAGTATGTGTTTTACTAAAAGATGGCAAAGCACATGCTATCGGAAGGAAATAATGGATACAAACGAAATTCTTGATGAAGAAATCTCATTTGACGATTTAGGGTTAGACGAAGACACCCTACAAGCTATTGATGCAAAAGGGTTTGAGAACCCAACACCAATTCAAATTTTAGCAATTCCACGTCTTTTAAATGGAGATGCTAATATCATCGCAAAGGCAAGAACCGGAACTGGTAAAACAGCTGCTTTCGGGCTGCCTCTTGTTCAAAAAATCCGTAGCGATTGCGGATATCCTCAAGCATTAATTTTAACTCCAACTCGCGAACTTTGTATGCAAGTTTGTAGAGAAATCGAATCTTTCTCAACAGGCAAGTTCCCACGTTTAACTGCAGTTTACGGTGGCGCATCAATGGGTGCTCAGCTAAAAGACCTAAAAAAAGGTGTTGAAATCGTAGTTGGTACTCCAGGTCGTGTAAAAGATCACATTGAAAGAGGAACTCTAAAGCTAGATAAAATCAGCTATTTTATTTTGGACGAAGCTGATGAAATGCTTGATATGGGATTCCGTGAAGATATCGAAAATATTTTCCAAAATGCAAATCCTGAAAGCCGTATTTTGCTTTTCTCTGCAACTATGCCAAAAGAAATTTTGCAAATTGCTGCAAATTTCATGGGTGAATATGAAGTTGTAGAAGAAGAAACAAAGCCAGAAGAACCACTTTTAACAGAACAACATTATTGGGTGGTTCGCGAATACGAAAAAATCGAAGCACTTGTTCGCTTAATTGATTTATCACCTGATTTTTACGGTTTAGTTTTTACACAAACAAAATCGGACGCTGATTCTGTTTCAAAGCAACTTGATGAAAGAGGATATGAAGTTGCGGCTCTTCATGGTGATATTCCACAGGCTCAACGGGAAAAGATTTTGGCACGTTTTAGAAGCAAGAAAACACGTATTCTTGTGGCAACAGACGTTGCTGCTCGTGGTATTGATATTGAGGGCTTAACTCACGTTGTAAACTACGCTATTCCATATGACGGACCAACTTATGTTCACCGCATTGGGCGTACAGGTCGTGCTGGTGCAAAAGGTTTGGCTTTTACTTTAGTTCGTCCAGAAGAAAGACGCCGCGTAGAATATTTACGCCAAGTTGCTAAAAAATCTACAAAAGGCGATTTGATTGAAGATAAGATTCCTTCTGTTGATGAAGTTCTTGCTGTAAAAAAAGAAAGAATATTTGCAGATTTCAAAGCAAAAATCGGTATCAAAGAAGAAAAAAATCTTACTGTTGAAGAAGAAGTGAATGCACTTTTGGAAGAAGGCGCTGTTTCTGAACAAGTTGAAAATCAGCCTGTTGTAGAAGAAGTAGAACTTCCAAAAATCCGCAAAGAATATGCTGCTCTTGCAGAGGAACTTTGCAAAGCTGATACTCCAGAAAATATGGTTGCTCGTGTTTTACAACTTTATTTTGGACGTCAACTTGACCCAGCTCGATATGGTTCTATTACACCGCTAAAAACTTTTAATCAAGGTAAGCAGATTCGTATTTACGTACAACTTGGTCGTCGTGACGGATTTAACGCAAAGCAAATTGCAAGTTATTTCAGTAGTCTTTTGCATATTGCAGGTCGTATGGTTGACCGCATCGAAGTTGCAGACACTTTCTCTTTGGTAAGTTTGCCATACAATGCTGGAAAAGAGTTGCTTGAACGTGCTAAAAAGGATAGAAGCCTACCTCATATGCACCTTGATTCAAAATCTGGTGACAGTTTTGATGATGATAGACGTGGTTCACGTGGTGGTCGTGGCAGAAGTTTTAGCGACAGAGGCCGTGATAGAGATAGAAAGTCTGACAGAGATGGAAGATTTGGAAAAGAATCTAGAGGGCGTGGAAGAGATGATTCTAAAAAGAAGAGAAGTTCTGTTCCACATGATCGAAAGCGCAAAGATGGTTTACCAGGTTTTGAACGCAGAAATGATGAAAAAACTGGTAATGCTTCTTTATACAAGAAAAAGCGCTTTTAATTTAATTTCAAAAAAAGGTGAAAAATTTTCAAATTTTGCCTTTTTATATATTGACTTTTTTTTTGAAAACAAGTATTCTACTTAAGCATTCAGAAATGAGTCATGGGCTACTAGCTCAGTAGGTAGAGCAACGCCCTTTTAAGGCGTGGGTCACAGGTTCGAATCCTGTGTAGCTCAGTAAGAGTATCAAGAAAACTTGATACTCTTTTTTTTGTTTTAAATCAAATGCAAAGCATATAACCTATTTACACAGGATTCGAACCGAAGTTAAAACGCAAGCAAGTGCGTAGCGTTTTAACAAGGCGGCCAGCGCGAAGCGCGGCGAATCCTGTGTAGCTCAGTAAGCGTAATCAGAAAACTGGTTACGCTTTTTTTTGTTTAAATCTCAGGTAAAGAATATAAACTTTTACACATGATTCGAACCGAAGAAAAATGCAAGCAAGTGCGTAGCATTTTTCAAGGCGGCCGGCGCGGAGCGCGGCGAATCCTGTGTAGCTCAGGAAAACGTACTAGGGAAACTTAGTACGTTTTTTTTGTTTTAAAGCAAATTGCAAAGTATATAAACTTTTACACAGGATTCGAACCGAAGTTAAAACGCAAGCAAGTGCGTAGCATTTTTCAAGGCGGCCAGCGCGAAGCGCGGCGAATCCTGTGTAGCTCAGGAAGAGTACTAAGAAAACTTAGTACTCTTTTTTTTTATTTAAATCAAAATGCAAAGTATATAAACTTTTCCACATGATTCAAATGTGTAGCTCAGTAGCTCACCTTCAAATCTTCCATATCCCGACCTAAATTGTTAGAAAATCCAAATAAACATTCTGATATCACTTTTTGTATTATATTTGGTTTATGGAAAACACAAAAAACAAAATTCTATTTATTATTGGGTCTACACGGAAAAATTCTTTTAACCGACAGTTGTCTAAAGTTGTAGAAAGGATTATTTATGAGAATGATGATATTAAGCCATTCAACATAGAAGTTGAATATCTTGATTTTTCAGCGCTGCCGTTTTTTAATCAGGATTACGAGTTTCCAACTCCCGATTCTGTGAAAAATGTTCGAAAAAAAGTTTCAGACGCCGCTGGACTTTGGATTTTCACACCAGAATACAATCACAGTTATCCTGGGGTCTTAAAGAATCTTATAGATTGGCTTTCTCGCCCTCTTGTGAAAAATGATTATTCTGCAGGAACTACAGCCCATGGGAAAAAAGTCACTATCTCCAGTGCTGGAGGAAGGGCGGCTGGTATAAATTCCACAAACAAACTTCGTGAACTTCTTGATTTTGTGGGAATGCACTTATATTCTGAAAATTTAGTAGGAATATCAATTGACCAAAAATCCTTTGCCACCGACATTTTATCCATCAGTGATAAAGACATGTATCGATTGGAAAAACAAACAAATGGCTTTGTAGAGTTTGTTTGCAAATAAAAGCGTAAAAGATTTTAGACAAAAAAAAAGCCAGTTTTCAGCCATAACAACTGAAAACTGGCAGTAGCCTTATATCATTTTATCAAAGATTATTTCAAACCTTCAGTTTTAATGATTTCTTTTACAGAATTAACAAGTTTTTCTTTTTCTGCAGAACTTTCTGATTCTTTTGCAGCTTTGTCGATAGCATTGATAATTTGCATATCTAGGTAATCTTTGTCCATTGTGTAAAGTGTGTAGATTCTGTATTCGTCTGTGTATTTTTTCTTAACATCATTGTCATAGCGACGAACTAAAACCCACCATTCACCAGCTTCTTTTGCGCCAGAAAAATCAATGTCAGTAATTGTTTTTACGATATTTTCAAAATATGTTTCGTATTCGCCGTCAAGTGAACCTGATGAAGCACCAGAGAAAACTGATTCAACTCTTGTTTCAACGTTTCTAGCAATTGTTTGTGGCATGTTTACGCCTTCTGCCCATGCAAGACCTGCGTTTAAATCTGCAGAAGTTTCTTCAGCGATGAAACAATATTTATCTTGATAATCAGAAAGTTTTTCAACACCTGTAATTCCTTCATAAATATATGTTTCTACCCAAACAGGAAGAAGATTTACACCTAAAGCAGTTCCTTTGTGTTCCAAAACAACTGTTTTAACTGTTCCAACAAGTTCCTTTGCTTCTGGTTCAACATCTTTAGAAGCACATCCAGTAAAAGCACAAATAATAGCAATTACAGCCACAAAAAGCAAAAATTTTTTATTCATAATATTAATTCTCCTCTAAAAAGTTAATAAGAAAACATCAATTTCAAAATAACTTTTTATTCTGATGTAATGTTTGCAACGCAAACTTTGTGATAAAAACTTCTATTTTGCTTTGCGAGGTCTTTATCAATAGGTCATGCATAATTAATGCAACTTTTTTTACCTTGTACATATATTGTAACACGCTAACATTTGAAAAACGACACTTTTTTTATGATTTTTTTTGATATTTTAAATAAAAAAAACACACCCAAAATCACAAGTTAAGATTTAAGGTGTGTTATCAAAAATTATTGGTTAGAAATTAGAAAACTAAAACAACTTCACCGTTTGGATATGTTTCGTTGATGTAGTTTTTAATTTTGTCGGATTTTAGAGCATTTGCAAGTGCAACGATACGTGGATCATTTTCGTTACCAGCTTTTACTGTGATAATGTTTACGTATGGAGAATCAGCACCTTCAACAAATAGGCCGTCTTCTTTTGCACTTAAACCAGCAGGAATTGCGTAGTTTCCGTTAATAACAGCAGCGTCAACATCTGCTAGAACACGTGGAAGTGAAGCAGCTTCAATTTCTACAAATTCTAGTTTTTTTGGATTTGATGTGATATCAAGTGGAGTTGCTGTGATTCCAGCTTTGTCTGAAAGTTTGATTAATCCAGCACTTTGTAGTAAAAGCAATGCGCGACCTTCGTTTGTTGGGTCGTTTGGAATTGCGATTTTTGCACCATTTTTCAAATCATCCAAAGAGCTAACTTTGTTTGAATAAATTGCAATTGGTTCGATGTGGATACCAGCAGCGTTTGAAAGGTGATATCCTTTTGTTGTATTGAATTCTTCCATGTATGGAACGTGTTGGAAAAAGTTTGCATCAATTTGACCGCTTTCCAAAGCTTCGTTTGGTGTTACATAGTCAGTGAATTCAACAACTTTTAGTGTGATTCCTTCTTTTGCTAAGTCTTCGATAACAAGGTTAAGCATAGAAGCGTGTGGTTCTGGAGTTGCACCGATTGTTAAAACAGATGCATCAGCTTCTTTTTTTGAACATCCAACAAATGCAAGACTTGCAATCAACAATACTGCAACAATAGTAAATAGTTTTTTCATTTTTTCCTCGCTTTAAACGATTTTTATATTGATATTTGCAACGCAAACTATCTTTTTGCTAATAATTTAGCACTAATTTTTGTTCCCACAACTTGGATAACTTCAACTAAAACCAAAATAACAACAACTGATACAGCCATAATATCAGTTCTAAAACGTTGATATCCATAGCGAATTGCCAAGTCTCCAAGACCACCACCACCAATTGCTCCAGCCATTGCTGAATATCCAATCAAATTGATGATAGTAAGGGTAATTCCTGAAACTAATGATGGCATAGCTTCTGGTAAAAGCACTTTCCAAATAATTTGCATATTTGTGCTTCCCATAGCACGAGCAGCTTGTACAACTCCTGGATCAACTTCTTTTAGTGCAGTTTCGATAATACGTGCAACAAAAGGTGCTGCAGCAATAGAAAGTGGCACAATAGTTGCTGTTGTACCAATACTTGTTCCCACGATTTTTCTAGAAAGTGGAAAAAGCAAAATCATCAAAATCATAAATGGAAATGAACGTAAAACGTTTACAATTCGTGTTAGGATTTGATTTAATACTGGTCTTTTCATTATGCCTGTTTCAGAATCTGTTACGCAAAGTAAAATCCCTAAAGGTAAACCTAAAATCAAAGAAAAAACAGTTGAAAATCCAACCATTGCAAGAGTTTCTAATGTTGCTTCACTAACAAGTGTAAAAATCATTGAATTACTTCCTCCACAATAACGTTTTCTGATTCTAAGTATTTTATAGCCTTTGCTGTTTGTTCCTCAGTTCCGGTAATATCAACATATAAAACACCAATATCTTTTTCAGTAAGATGTTGAACGCCACCTGCATGGATATTAAACTCAACATCAAATTGTTTAGCCATTTTGCTTAAAACTGGTTCGCTAGTTTTTTCACCAACAAAGCACAATCTGTACTTTCCTTTTGATTTTGACCAGTGAACGATGTTGTTTTCAGATTTATCATCAGTGCAAGAAACTAAAGTCTCTTCATCAGAAACGCTTACTCCAATGTGTGAGATAAAATCCTTAGTAACGCTTGATTTTGGGTTTGTGAAAATGTCGGAAACTAAGCCTTGTTCAACAACTGAACCGTTATCTAAAACTGCAACTTGGTCACAGGCATCGCGAACAACTTCCATTTGGTGAGTAATCATTACAACTGTAAGATTCATCTTTTTCTGGATAGCGCGAATTAGTTCCAAAATTGAACGTGTGGTTTGTGGGTCGAGAGCAGAAGTTGCTTCGTCACAAAAAAGGATATCAGGTTTGTTTGCCAAAGCACGTGCAATAGCGATACGTTGTTTTTGTCCACCAGATAAAGTACTGATAGGAGCGTCGGCTCTGTCAGAAAGTCCAACCAGTTCCAAAAGTTCTGCAACCCGTTCTTTGATTACAGCTTTAGGTGTTCCACAAATCTCTAATGGATATGCAATATTTTTTGCGGCAGTTCGTGATGAAAAAAGGTTAAAATTTTGGAAAATCATTCCGATTCTGCGGCGTTGTTCTATTAAATCATTTTTTGAAAGATTATCGACCCTTTTATCATCGTAAAAAACTTTTCCTGAATCAGG
This sequence comes from Treponemataceae bacterium, assembly GCA_045631425.1. Taxonomy (GTDB): domain Bacteria; phylum Spirochaetota; class Spirochaetia; order Treponematales; family Treponemataceae; genus Treponema_I. Next base: position 8,834 of record JAZQUR010000087.1, read on the forward strand.
ATTTTCTAACAAACTTACAAGTCGTACAAGTGAAGATTTACCTGCTCCACTTTTTCCGATAATCCCAAAAACTGTGTTTGAAGGGATAGTTAAACTAACATTTTCAACAGCATGAACATCCCCATAAGTTCTGTAAAGGGATTCCAATTTTATTTGCATAAATACCTCTAAAACTAGAATTATATCATATTTTTATATAATAATAAAGAAATCAACTAGAGGATTTTATGATTTTTACACAGCTTTAGATACTGATGTTGCCTTCTTTGTGATTCTAAAAAGTTTCCAAGTGTTAATTATACAACGGACAATTTCGTCTGCACAAACAGCCAGAAAAACCCCAGTGATTCCAATTTTGAAACCGAAAACGAAAATAGACGCAACAGCTGTAATGAAAACAGTTCCAAAAAGTTGAGTTCCCAACATCCAGGTTGTGTTTCCATAACCACGAATTCCAGAGCCTACAATAATATTGCCAGATTTTGGATACAAGTTAATGCTTACAATGGCAAGATAAATAGCTGCCGAAGCAATAATAGACTGCTCCTGAGTAAACATACTCATAATTGGTTTTGGAATAGCCATAAAGAGGGCAAGACAGAAAGTTGCAAGGCCCATAGCCCACACAAAAGAAGTAAGCACAATTTTCTTCATCTGTTTCAAATCGCCCTTTCCAGTTTCGCGACCAGCCAAAGTTAAAGTTGCTTGACCAAGAGCTGCAAAAACACAAACCGGAATAACCTCAATTCCAAATACAATTGTATAAATTCCAGCTGCGGTTGCACTTATGGCATTTAGGATTCTAATTAATAGAAGATTTCCTAGATTCCAAGCAAAATCCTCTGCAGCTGCAGGAATTCCAAGCTTTAATCCCCTAAAGAAAGGCGCAAATTTTGCATGAATAATTTGCTTTAGAGAAGGTTTAGTTAATAAATCCTTTTTCCTAACAAGAATAAACAACAAAACAAAACCGCCAATATATTCAGCAATAGTAGTAGCCAAAGCAGCTCCACGCACACCCCTTTCCGGAAAACCACAATTTCCAAAAATCAATGCCCAGTCCAAAAAGATATTTAGCCCAGCTCGAATAATTCCAGAAATCACAAGAGGTTTTGTGTAGCCAGAAGTTTGTAAAACAACATTTATAGAAGAACCAAGTCCAGTAATCAAAAAAATAGGTGCATATAAAACAGCATAAGAAACACTGTAATCAATTACAGAGTCAGCAACTCCCATAATTTTAAAAACTGGTCTAGAACAGAAAGTCCAAAATAAAAAAAGGATAATAGCAATTACATTATTAAACTTAAAAGTAGAAGCCGCATATTCAAAGGTTTTTTCCTTATCCCCAGCCCCAATAGCTTGACTAATTAAAATAGTGGAACCAATAGCAATAGTAAAAACCAAAGACATAGTTGTCCACATAGGAGCCGTAGCATTTCCCACAGCACTCATGTAAACAACATTAAGTCGGCCGAGAAAGATTTTATCAATTAGCATTTGAATTTGCGCAATTAGATTGCTAAGCATAATTGGAAATGCGATTTTTAGTAAATCACGTTTGTAGTTTGAAATCATTATTTTTCCTTATTAATTTTGTAATTTTCATATATCACTAGAAAAATTAATTGTCAATCAGTTAAGGAAAGGCAAGTCCAATCACTTGGTTCAGAGGAATCTAAAAATGAGAGAGAAAGAACTTTAGCATAGAAGTTTGTTATAGCAAGGGAGGCATGAAAAATTACATCCGTGTAATTTTTATCATAAAATCTTTATAACAACCATAGGAGTACAGATAAACACTTCTCCTAAAATGGAGTCGAAGTGTTTATCTCAAAGTTTTCGTTGCAAACTTTGTTATTAAAATGCTATTTCTAACATTCGTTGCGAAATAGCATTAAAAAATCAAATCGGAAATTGATATTTCCTCATTGATTTTTTATAGGAGTGAAGCATGAGAAAAGAAAAAGAACAAGAAGAGTTGTGGCTTCAGAAAGAAGTCATAGAGTTTTTAAGATGTGCTTCGTCAACATTTTTTACAGTTAAGCGCTATGAAAAACTAAGAGCAAAAGCAATAAAAGATGGAAGCCGCAGAAAGTACAAAAAATCTGATGTTCTTGCATTTGTTGAATATTTGCAAAAATCAGTTTAAGCCAGAGGCGACACGTGTCGCTGTTTTGGGAGAAAAGTTTTTTAGAGGGACGTTATTTGATACTGTGGGTGTGGTAGAATGAGTTATGGAAAATTTGGGGAATTTGTGGTAGAATGGATGGGAAAAGGAAGAAAGAATATGTCAGACATAGATTACTCTGAAAAGGACTTTGAAAAATACATTGTTAATTTACTCATTTCTAAAAGTGGATATATTCAAGGTAACAACAATGATTATAATCCTCAAAAAGCTCTTCTTCCACAAACTTTCATTTCTTTTATAAAAGAAACACAACCAGATAATTGGACATGCCTTTGTGACAAATTTGATTCTGAAAAAGAAGCTGAAGAAAAACTTATTGAAGAACTTCTTATTTCAAGAAAAAATCAAGGTACATTAGACTTGTTTAGAAAAGGTTTTGTGTTTCGCTCTATTCAATTTGATACAGTATATTGGAAACCCGAAAATACCTTAAATCCAGAAACAATCAATCTTTATAAAAAAAATATATTTACAGTTATAAATCAATTAATCGGGGATGCTGGAAAGTCTGTTCATACTCCAATTCCAGATATCGTACTTTTTATAAATGGTATTCCAGTAATTACAGCGGAATTAAAATTTGAATTACAGGGGCAAGATTATATTGAAGCACAGACTCAATATATGCTTAGAAGTATTGCAGAACCTCTTTTTAAATTTAAAACAGGTCCTCTTGTTCATTTTGCCGTAGACACAACAAATGCCTCTATGACAACAAAACTCGCAAAATTAGGAACTAATTTTTTACCTTTTAATCTTGGTTCGAATGGTGCTGGTAATCAAGGAGGGAAAGGAAATCCCAAAGCACCTCAAGGGAAATTTGCAACAGACTATATTTGGGAAAAAGTTCTTACAAAAGAAAGTCTTCTTGATATAATCCAATCATTTATAACCTTGGAAGTAGACCCAAAAACAAAAGATGAAACTTTAATTTTCCCTAGATATCATCAGTTAGATGTTGTTCGAAAACTATTAAATGATGTTGCTACTAATGGTTCACAGAAAAACTATCTTGTAGAACATAGTGCTGGATCTGGTAAATCTAACACAATTGCTTGGTTGGCATTCCATTTAAATAATCTATATTTTACAGATAAAAATGAAAAAGTATTTGATACAATAATCATTCTGAATGATCGCCGAGTTCTTGATAAACAGACTCGTAATACAATCATGTCTTTTAATCCAAAAGATGGAACAGTTAAAATTGCAAAAAAATCTTCTGAAATAATTAATTATATAAAACTTGGCAATGTAATTATCATAAGTACAATTCAAAAGTTCCCTATGATTTACAAAGAACTTGAAGAAATAAAAGCTAAAAATCCAAATCGTAGATTTGCTGTAATTGCTGACGAAGCTCATCAATCACAAACAGGAACGGCTGCTGGAAAGGTAAAACTTGGGCTTGGTGCAGATGCAGAATCTCAGATAAAAGCTGAAGATCAAGATGATAGTCCAGAAGATGGCGATGCCTCTGACGAAGAACAGGAAAAAATATTAAGACAAGTTGCTACAGGAAAGCAGTCTAATATGAGTTTTTTTGCTTTTACTGCAACGCCAACTGGACAAACACTTCAAATGTTCGGTGTTCCTTGTAAAGTAAAAGATTCAAAATCTGGAAAAGACGTAGATGGTTTTAGACCCTTTCATGTTTATTCAATGCAACAGGCAATTGAAGAAGGATATATACTAGATGTTCTTGTAAACTATTCAACTTACAAACAATATTATAATCTTCGCATAAAAAATGAAGATGATAATAATCAATATGACACAAAAGCAATTTATGGAATGGCTGCAAAATATGTTGCTGAACATGAACATCGTATTGCTAAAATCACAGATATCATAATAGAACACTTTGAAAAGATTGGTTCTACAACAATAGATGGAAAGGGAAAAGCAATGGTTGTAACTTCTTCGCGAAAAGAAGCTGTTCTTTATGCTAGAACCTTGCGGGATAAACTTACACAAAAAGGACATACAAACTGGGGTGTACTTGTAGCATTCTCTGGTGATATTGAGGGTAAAACAGAACGTCAAATGAATTCTTTTCCAATTAATGCTATGGAAGAAGAAGGAAAAACAATTTCAGAAAACCAAACTCCAGAAGCCTTTAAGGGAGATAAATACCGTTTTATTGTTGTTGCAGATAAATATCAGACAGGTTTTAGTGAAAAGCTATTAAGCGTAATGTATATTGATAAGCCTCTTCATAACATAAAGACCGTACAGACCTTAAGTCGCTTAAATCGAACAATGTCTAACAATGCAAAACTTGCTGAACGTGATTGTTTTATTCTTGATTTTGTAAACGACAGAGAAGAAATAAAAGAAGCCTTTCAAACTTATTACGGAAAAATAGAACTAGAAGGTGAATATACAATAGAAGAATTAAAACCACTAAAAGAAAAAATTGAAAAGTACTCTATCATCGAAAAAACAGAAATAGAAGAATATATTTCAATTCTTAATAAATTGAATAATACAGATTTTTCAAAAGATAATATTGCACAACAAACTATGAATCTTGTTGCAGATTTTATCGCCCGCTATAAAAAATTAAAAGATGAAGACAAAAAAGAGTTTAAAC
>JAZQUR010000088.1:0-2443 GCA_045631425.1 Treponemataceae bacterium
ATGGGCAGATTCAGTGCCTGCAATTGGATTCTTAATGATGCCTAAAACATGTGCTTATGTGTGGACAGTCTTAATAGGGTTTATATCTATGCGAAAGAGTCTTAGATAAAATAAATATTATCTCTGTGTCATACCACAAAAGACTGTCTTTTTTATTTTGAAGGTGGCTACAATCTTGGAAAACTCGGCTTTTTCAAAAAATTGATAATGAACATGATAAAAAAAACAATTGAGAAAAAAGAAGAAAAAACACCAGAAGATATTCACATGCTAGAAAGTTTTAACGGTGTGGACAACACTAACAAAGAAGCTATAAAACCTTTATTAGAAGTAGTTTCTAAATTTTAGACATTCCTTTGATTTTTGAAAAAAATTACGATTAAACGGTTTTAAATTTTAATTGATGTTTACAACACTAAGAAACAAAAAAAAAGCAGCTTTTAGAATTGCATTTTGCAACCTAAAAACTGCTTTTTTTTTGATATTTTACAAAAATCTAGTTTTCTATCTTGAACTCACTTACAAGATTATGGACACCGCTCAAACTTATTTTGTTTTGCTCAGATTCTTCATTAATTCTATCAACAGAACCTTTGATTTGATCTGTAGCACTTACGATGCCTGAAATCGCGTTGTAGATTTCATTAGATTCGTTTGTAAGGTTTTCCATTCCAGAAACGATAGCTTTTCCACCATCAAGCAAGATAGTTGAGTTATTTTTAACAACTTCAGTTGAACTATGGATTTCGCTAATTGAATGTAGAACTTGATGACTTCCTTCGCTTTGTTCATCCATAGCATTTTTGATGATATTTTCTTGTTGTCTAACAGAATTGGTTAAATCAAAAATAACTTCAAATTGCTTTTGAACATCCTTTGCATTTTCTACAACATTTTCGATAACGCTTAAAAGTTCCTTCAATTTTACAGTAATTGATTTACCTTGGCTATTTGATTGTTCTGCAAGTTTTCGAATTTCATCTGCAACAACAGCGAAACCTTTTCCAGATTCACCAGCGTGGGCTGCTTCGATAGCTGCGTTCATTGCAAGTAAGTTTGTTTGAGCCGCAATATTTTGAACAATAGAACTGGCTTCCAAAAGTCCAGCAGAATGTTGCAAAATTACTTCTGCAAGTTTTACAGAATCGTCAATTTTTTTTCTACCATTTTCAGATTCATTTCCCAAAGCTAAAACAGTTTCTGAGTTTGTTTCAAGAATTTTTGTTACTGAACGAATATTTGCAACCATTTCTTCAACAGCAGAAGAGGAGTTTGCTATTCCAGAAACTTGAACTTCCACGCTTTTGTTTAATCCGTCAATCTTTTGAATCATCTCATTTACTGTTGCGGATGTTTTATCAACAACGGAAGCTTGGCTTTGAAACATATTTTTTACAGTAGTTACGTTATCAATAATATTATCTACAGTTCTAGAAGTTTCTGCCATACTATCAGATAAGCTATCAGCGTTTGTTAAAGAGATTTTTACAGTATCATCAATTTTGCAAAGAAGATTATTTGTTACATTATAGAAATCATTGAAGTGATCCGTAATCATACCAAATTCGTCTCTACTCTGAATTAACATATTTTCATGGGTATAATCTTTCTCTGCAATAATACAGGTATAATCTTCTAAGTCATTAATACGACGCAAAATTCCACGACTTTGCACAAGGGAATCAAGAATCAACATTACCAAACCAAATAATGTACAAGGAAAAACATAAGTCCAGAACAATGTCCAAAGTGGTAAAGTATTTAATTGTGAAACGAATATTGGAGTCAATGAATAAGAAATAAGTCCAATACCACCAAAAATAATAACGAATATGTGTCTTGCAACATATGGCATGGATTTATATTTTTCTAAAATTGGAAGTTGTGATAAAGAACTTTCAAGTTTTTGCATAAACAAAATGTAGAAAAACAATGAGTATGAAAAAACGGTCCCAAAAAAACAGCAAAAAATTGGGGCTCTTTCAACTGGCAAACCTTGGGCTTTTCCACCAAAAAATATAACTGAAGGAGCAATAATACCAATTATAAAAGCCGAAACAATTGTAAGCATTTCAAACTGTTTAACAGCCTTATTACAAATTGCTTTACTTTCTTCAGAGCCGTCATAAGAACGTATTTTTTTTACAAAATAGCAAAATAGAAAAATAAGAAAAGCAATTATCAGAAAAGTTGTAATTAAGGTCAAAGGTGATAAAAATACTTTTTTCATTTCATCTGAAGTTAGAACTTTCAAAAACTTAAAAATTAATATACTAGCAGCGATTGGAGTTGCATAAATCAAAGAAAAATGAACTGCTAACTTTTTTGGAAACTTATCAATAATGAAAGATTGAGATGGATTTGAGTTGCTCATAAAAATTCCTTACAAATTTTAGATATATAAGATATTATAGAGCAAAATTTTACTTTTGAAAATTTTTAT
>JAZQUR010000089.1:0-5873 GCA_045631425.1 Treponemataceae bacterium
CCGCTTGGCCTCCGACTTCGCTATGTCTTATGCTGGTCATTCTATGGCTCAGCACATTGGGGATGCCGCTTATTCTGCTTTTACTGGTCAAAAACCTCAACGTGATAATGCTTTAGAAGTAGGTTTTGGCAAAATTGGACAGACTTATACAGATGCAGATGGTAAGCAACGAACTATTACAGCTAAAGAAGCTAGAGATAAAAATAAAGCAGTAGGACAGGCTCTTGGTCAAAGTGTTGTTGACAAAATGGCAAAACCAATTTTGGATGCCGCAGGTTCTACTTTAGACCCTTCTCAATTGGAAGAAGCAAAAAAACAAATTGGAACTTCACCACAAAATAATACACCAGATGTAAGAATTGGACCTCAATAAAAAAATAAGGCACTTCGTTCGTGAAGTGCCTTTTCTATTAATTGGGAACTAAATTATCTACCGTAACCATAGTAATCATTTCTTTGAGGGGCTTTTTGTTGTTGTTTTGGGCGTTTGAGAAGTGTAGTGCCACCATTACCAATTGTTCCAATTGCTTCCCAGCCTTGTTCTCCCAGTTCATTTAATTTTTTCTCAGATGTCGAAATCTCTTTATATTCCCATTGTTGGGCGGCTTGTTGTGTTTGTACTGGTTGATTTGAATCGCTCATTTTCGCTCCTTTTTCTTGTAATACTTGTATTTGTTGCTTTAATTGTACATTTGAGGCACGTTCGTTGTCTAGTGTTTTTTGTAAAACTTCCATATTTTGCATAAGAACTTTTATTTGCTCTTGCATTGCTTCAAGAGAAGAATTATTCGGGGCAGGTTGGGCTGAAACAGACTGCTTTTCTGGTTCTGTGTAATTTGGGTCATAGATTGCTCCACTAGAGTGCTTGGCTGGGTCATATTGAATTCCTTTTGCTTTGAGATACTTTTTTATTTCTTCTTCTGTTGCTGGTCTATATCCTGCCATTGGTTTTCTCCTTGTATTTATCTTGTATAATTAGTTAGTATGATTTTATCAAAACTGCAAAAAAAATCCAAAGGCCACTACCTTTGGATTTTTTTGTTTTACGCATTTGCTACAAGTCTTGAAGCAGTTGCAATTTTAGTTAAGTATCCAGTACGAACACAGCTATCGAAAAGTGTTTTGCTCATAAAATCAGTTGTAACGTCTTCGTATCCGTCTAAATCACGTACAATGCGAATAACAAAACCTTCGTCCATTTCTCTCATTATCATCATATAATCGTTTGTGCTTCCGTGACCTTTTAGTGAGTAGTATTCCATATATTCCCCCCTTGTTAAGTGATTTTTGAAAATTACTCATGAATTTCAGAATACACTTTTTTTATCGGATATATGAAAATCAAGTTTAGCATTTTTTTTTCTTGTGTCAAAATAAAACTCTATTCTGAAAAAATCCTATAAAATCTCTATAAAATTTTCAAAAAGTCTAAACTCAAAAAATCAAAATCCGATATTAGAAATAAGGTGTATCTTAGATTCATCTTAAAGGAAAGATTTATGGATTTTGCAACAGAATTAAAAAATCACTTAATTAAAGAAGATATGCTACTTGATTCAATAATTGCATCTCAAAAGCAAGTTAGACTTTTTGTTACAAAACGTGATTGGTTTGGCTTAGAGTCAGAAATGAAAAGTCTTGGAGAAAAAGCAAATGAATTCATGTCTTTAGAAGATGAAAAAAATCAACTTATTGAAAAAGCAAAAGTTGAAATCGGCGAAGAATCTGTAAATCAAATTTGTAAGCAAGAGTTTTTATTGAAAGAAGTAAAACGAAAATTGATTTTTTCAAAAATCGAAAACGATTCATTGAACACATACATCGAAATCACAAAAAAATTCCTAGAGGGTATTTACGAAACAGCAATGCCTAACAGAAGAAATACTCTTTATTCACGAACTGGAAACATTGTAAAACACGTTCCAGAATCAATGTTGATTAATACTTTAGGCTAATAGGCAGAAGGAAGAGAAAAAATATGGCTAGTGCATTTGCAGGAATAGAAATGGGAAAACGCAGTTTGATGGCACAAAGTACCGCTATCAGTACTGCTGGACACAATATCTCAAACGCTGATACAGAAGGATATTCTCGTCAACGTGTTAATCTAAAACAATTTGACCCACTTTATCGCCCAGACTTGTCTCGTGCAGAAACAGCTGGTCAAATTGGCCAAGGTATTAGTGCAGAAAGCATTACCCGTGTCCGAGATGAATTGCTAGAAAAACGCATTGTGGCACAAGGAAGCTCAGAATCTTACTGGGAAGTTCGTAGCCAATATTATTCAATGCTAGAAGGCGTATACAACGAACCAGCTGATGTTTCAGTTCGCACAAATATGGACAAATTCTGGGAATCTTGGCAAGAACTTTCTCTTTATCCTGAAACAAAGGCAGCCCGTCAAGCTGTTGTAACTCGTGGTGAAACTCTTGCAGAATCAATCCAACAACGCCAAAAAAGCCTTGCTGGAATTGGCACACTTTTAAACGGTGATATTGACGCCACAATCAAACAATTAAACGATTACGCAACTCGTATTGCAGAATTAAACAAAGAAATTGAACGCTCAGAAGCCATGGGCGATAATCCAAACGATTTGTATGACCAACGTGATTTAATGGTGGAAAAACTTTCTAAAATCGCAAATGTTACCACAGACACTCGGGATAGTGACGAATTTATGGTTCACATTGACGGTCAAGTTTTAGTTCAAGGAAAGGTTGCTCGCCAACTTGATACAGAACCAGTTTTGGACAACAGCGGATACAACAAAGTTGTTTGGGCAGACACAAGAAACGCAGCAGAAATCTCTAACGGTTCATTGGGTGCTTTAATCGAACTTCGTGATGTAGACTTACGAAACGAACTTCAAAGTTTAGACACAATGGCAATGAACTTTATGGATTTAGTAAACGATATTCACCGAAACTCAGTTGGCGCAAACAACACAACTGGATTAGACTTTTTCGTTGAAGATCCTTTTGTTACAAACGCAATCGGAAGCTACGACAGAAACGGTGACGGTGTAGAAGATGCTTCATACATTTTCCGTTTAACAGGTACAAATGAACTAGACCCACAACAACAAATCGGTCTAGAAGGAACAATCACTATTTCTGGTCACGATGGAAATATTGATATTCCATATTACGCTGCAGACACAGTAGAAACTGTTATCAATCGCATTAACGATTCAAACGGCGAAGTAAAAGCTTACCTCGACAGAAATAACAACCTAGTTCTAAAAGGAAGCACAGCAAGTTCTGCTGATAATCCAGACTTTGTAATTCGTCACGTAGAAGATTCTGGCTTTTTCCTAACAGGATATTCTGGAATTTTGGCACAAAGTGGAGCAGACGGCGCTTTCGATTTTGAAAATCCTACTGCAGTAAACACTTTAGCTGGCGCACAATACACAGTTAGCCCAGTTATGAATCCATCTGGATATATGCGTGTAAATCCTGCAATCGTAAATGATGTTTTATCAGTTGCAGCTGCAAAACCAAACAAAGATGGAACAGTTGAAATCGGCGATGCATCAAGCGCTGTGGAAATTGCAAGTCTTCGCAACTCCAAAGTGATGATTGGAAACGCAGACACATTTGACGATTACTTTGCAGATGCAGTTACAAATGTTGGTTTGAAAGGGGAACAAGCTCAGCTAAACCTAGAAAACCAAACTGCAGTAATGGCAGATTTACGAACCATGAGAGATTCAATCTCTGGTGTAAATGTTGATGAAGAACTTGCAGACATTATTAAGTTCCAACACGGATACAATGCTGCTGCAAAACTTATTACAGTGATGGACGAATTACTAGATACAGTAATCAACGGCCTAGGTTAATAGAAATTAATATAAAAATTGATAAGAAGCTTTTTTTGGAGGCATAATAAATATGACAAGAATTAGTTCAAGCATGGCAAATAACGATGTTCAGCAAAGTCTAAGAAGAACAGAATCTCGCTTAAATAGAGTGAACCAACAAATTGGAAGTCAACAAAGAATCACAAGTCTTAGAGATGACCCAATCGCTGCAGGTCACTTAGTTCGCTATCAATCATATTTATCTCGTGCTGAACAATTCCAAAAAAATGCAGAAACTCTCCGTGATCAATACACAGTTGCAGAAAGCTACATGCATCAATCAGTTGATATTATGCAAAGAGTTCGTGAACTAGCTGTTCAAGGCGCAAACGGTATCTATTCAAAAGAAGACTTAAACAACATCGCAGTAGAAGTTGACGAGCTTTTAAAAGAATTGGTACAAAATGCAAACGCTATTGGGCCAGAAGGAAACGCTATCTTTGCTGGAACAAGCCTAAATCGCTCAGCATTTGAAATTGAAACTGGTCCAGTAGAAGGCTCAACATCAGCATTGATTACAAACGTAAAATACAATGGCTCTCTAAAATCAAATCTTGTAGAAGTTGATGAAAACTCATACATGGTATCTGGAACACCAGGAAGCCAAGTTTTCTGGGGAGAAAGCCAACAACTTATCTCAGAAAGAGATGCAACATCATACACAGTACAAAAAGATAGTTTTATCATGATTGATGGAAAAGAAATCAACTTAAAACAAGGGGATAACGTATATTCTATCATTTCAAAAATCAATAATTCTGGCGTTGCTGTAAAAGCATCTCTAGACCCAATTTCAAACGGTCTAAACCTTTCTACAACAGACTCACATCAACTTTGGCTAGAAGATGGTGATGGAGACACTCTATATCAACTTGGATTAATTAAAGATTCAACACAGCGTCCTCCATACAATATTGCAACTTCAGCTCGTGTTTCTGGTGGATCAATGTTTGATACAGTTATTGCACTTCGCGATTCACTTATCAAAGGTGATTACGAAGCAATCGGCGGAAAAGTTTTAGGCGGATTAGACTCAGCGCTAGATAACCTAACAACTCGTCTTTCAGAAGTTGGTTCTCGCTACGAAAGAGCACTACAAAATATCAGCCGTGCAGAAACAAACGTGCTAAATGCTACATCTCTTGTTTCAAAAGAAGGGGATATAGACATAACAGAAGCAATCACAGATATGAAGATGCTAGAATACGTTCAACAAGCAACATTAAGCAACGCTGGAAAAATGTATTCAAACACACTTCTTAACTACATGAAATAAATAAAATAGAGGGGAAATTATGGAAATTGAAACAAAAGCAATCGGAAAAGTTGCAATTACAGAAGAACAAAAACTAACACTTCCAGAAGGACTTATTGGTTTTGAAGAATATACAAAATATGCATTAATTGATTCAGAATATGAACCATTTGTTTGGCTACAATCACTAGAAGAAAAAAATCTAGCATTCTTAATCGTTGATCCATTTTTATTTTGTGAAGAATACGAAATCGATGTTGATGATGGAACTCTTGCATCAATCGGAATCGATTCTCCTGGAAAAGTTACAGTTATGACAATTATCACAATTCCATCATGTGGAAGCCCTGTAACTGCAAATCTTCAAGGCCCACTTATTATCAACAAAGAGCAAGGTATTGCAAAACAAGTTGTTTTAGGTGATAATCGTTGGACAACAAAGCACAACATTCTTGGAAATAAAGGAGAGTAACAAATGCTGATTCTATCTCGCAAAATTAATGAAAAGATTTGCATTGGCGGCAACATTACTCTCACAATTATTGATGTAAAGGGTGACCAAGTAAAAGTTGGAGTTGAAGCTCCAAAAGAAGTAAAGGTTTTCCGCCAAGAAGTTTACGATGCAATCCAAAAAGAAAACAAAGCTGCAGCATCTTTATCAAACGTTGCGCCAGAAAATCTTTCTGCACTAAACAAACTTATTAAGAAATAATTCCCAAGACTTTGGGAGGAGTCAGCTTTGAAAAGCTG
>JAZQUR010000090.1:0-2043 GCA_045631425.1 Treponemataceae bacterium
TTTTTTTTGCAAAAAAAAGAGCACTCTTTGGAGGTAAAGAGTGCTCAAAATATTTTTCTATATGTTATTTAGTTTGATGTTATTTTACTTGTTTGAAGATAACTACTGACCATGCATTTACACCATAATTTTGGTTGGCACTTTGTACATAAGCGTTGCTTTCTTTCCAACAGTTGAAATCACCTTCAGCCCAGTTTGCTGTATCTACAACGCGAACCCATTTTTTACCTGAGTCTGCAGCAGGAATTGTAAAATCAGTCTTTGAATTTTTCATATTCATACAAAGTAGATAATCTGTACCGCCAGAAACAGAACTACCATCAATGCGAATCATTACATCGCTACTATCACTCCAACCGTTAGGTGATGAGTATGTATAGCCCACATTGTAGTTTGTTTGTTTTAGAGCAGGTTCATTGGCACGAAGATTTAACATATATTTCATAAACATAAAGTTTCCATTTACATTTTTGCTATTGTTAAATGTACCAAAGTTGTTGTGATATGAGCCACCTCCACCTGTTGAAACTTTATGTGGAGAAGATGTGTTAATCATGTTGTAGTTTGACCAAGTTGCAACAGAGTCAATATTGTATGGATTGTTGTTTCCGTTTTGTGTACGAGAAAATTCATCTCCCCAAACAATCATTGGAACACCGCGGCTCATCATTTGAATTGCGATGTAGTTACGGGCTGCCTGACGTTTGTTTGCTTGGCTTGTTCCAAATCCTAGATTGTTGTAATCACTGTTTCCGCCATCACTTGGACCAAATGGCCATTGTAGAGAAGAGTTTTGAGCATTTCCATTTCCACCGTAACTACACAAATCGGCTAGTGTAAATCCATCATGAGCAACAATAAAATTTACAGATTTTTGAGGTCCACCTTGGTCACCAAATTTTGCTTGGTCCCCGTAAATGTAGTCTCCCATAGAGCCCCAATTTCCAGAACCAACATAACTTCTGATGGCATCACGGAAACGACCATTCCATTCGCCCCAGTTTCCAGGGAAGTTACCAACTTGATAAGTTGAAATATCCCATGCTTCGGCAATCATTTCGATATTTTTGTTGTAAGCAAGTTGTGCGATATCTTTGATAGTTTGAGCAGTTGAGCTAAAGTTCCAATTTGAACCTGATTTTACGCGACCTAAAACTGGTGCTAAGTCAAAACGGAAACCGTCAACGCCCATTTTATCAATCCAGTAATTTAGGGAGTCTAGGATAAGTTTTCTAACAACAGGATTATCGCATTGTAAGTTGTTTCCACATCCAGTTGTTTCCCAGTAACCTTTTTTATCTGATGTTAAACAATAATATGTGCTGTTATCTAAACCTCGTAAGAATGTAAGTTCTGCAGAATCAGCTTCTCCCCATGTTCCACCTTCGCCAGAGTGATTGAAAACTACATCAATGTAAACTTCCATACCAGCATCGTGGAAAGCTTTTACCATTTCTTTAAATTCTTTAGTAGGGCCACCGTAAGATTTGTCGTAAGAATAACGTCTATCTGGTGCAAAATATCCATAAGTCATGTATGCCCAATAGTTTCCACCAGCACTGTTTGATGGATTTGCATCATTGTCTGATTCGTGAACTGGTAAAAGTTCGATTGTGTTGATACCAAGTGCTTTTAGGTAAGGAGCTAACATTCCAGCACCTTTGTATGTTCCACGATATTTTTCTGGAATATTTACAACATTTTCAAATCCTTCGATTCCAGATAAAATTGATTTTAGACTTGTTGATGATTTATGGTTGGTAAGTCCGCGAACGTGTGCTTCATAAATAATTGCATCTTGTTGAGGGATTTGTGAACGTTTTCCATAATTTGTACTATCATTGATAACAACAGATTTTGGAGCGTATCGACCTGTATCAATTTCTGAACGACCATATCCAGATCCATAAATATCAGTAGATTTTCCATTAAGTGCAGTTGGATTTGATTTATCGTGGGTAAGTTCTTTTGCATAAGGGTCAAATAAAACTTTGTTTGGGTTAAATCTATTTCCGTTACTATCAACGTTGGATTTATAGCCTT
>JAZQUR010000091.1:0-13926 GCA_045631425.1 Treponemataceae bacterium
CGTGAATATTTGGCAATGTATCGAAGTGCAAGATTGGAACGAGCCGTACCAGCGCCTCAAGCAATTTTGTTTAATTTTGAAAATCTTGTAGAAACTTATAAAACTTCAGTATTTTTCAAAACCATACATTCTAGTGAAGCAAAATCTGTTCAAAATTTGTCTTTGGAATGCGATCCTCCTCACAGTTATTTTGGAAATATTAATTATTTAAAAGAAACAATTTCCACTTTGCTAGAAGATGGCTGGAAGATTTTTATTTATGCAGAAAGCGAAAATCAGGCTTTGCGAATAAATGAACTTTTGCTTGAATTTGAGGGCAAACTAAATATTGTGCCACTTTCAATTTCTGCAGGTTTCGGGCTTCCTGAAAAGAAAGTTTTAGTTATCCAAGAAAACGAGATTTTTGGTAGAAGAAAGCACGTTCCTCGCTCGGTAAAGCATGCAAAAAGTGCTGTAATCGACACATTTGTTGAACTAAATCCGGGGGATTATGTTGTTCACGTAAATTACGGAATTGGTAAATTTCAGGGAATTGAGCGGGTGAAGGCTCTTGGAAATGAACGTGATTATATCAAACTTTTGTATGCAGATGAAGAAACTGTTTTTATCCCAATCGAGCAAGTTAACCTTGTTCAGCGTTACATCGGAAACGAAGGTGATGCCCCACGACTAGACAGACTTGGCTCAAAATCTTGGGAAAATCGCAAAAACAAGGTAAAAAAATCTGTAGAAGAAATTGCGGAACGATTGATAGCACTTTACTCAAAGCGAAAAGCGGCTCGTGGATTTGCTTTCCCAAAAGATGGTGAGTGGCAAACTGCATTTGAAGCAGCATTTCCATATTCGGAAACAGACGACCAAATCACTGTATCAAAAGAAATTAAAGATGATATGGAAAAACCTGTTCCAATGGACCGCCTTGTTTGTGGGGATGTTGGCTTTGGTAAAACAGAAATGGCTATGCGTGCTGCCTTTAAGGCTGTTATGGGGGGAAAACAAGTTGCATTTCTTGCCCCAACAACACTTTTAGCAGAACAGCACTACGAATCTTGCTTGAATCGTTTTGAAAACTTCCCAGTTCGCATTGCCCAATTATCGCGATTTGTTCCACCAAAAGAGCAAAAAAAGATTTTGGAAAAAGTTGCCTCTGGAGAAATTGATATTTTGATTGGAACTCATAGAATCATCCAAAAAGACGTGATTTTTAAAGATTTGGGCTTGATGATTATTGATGAAGAGCAGCGTTTTGGGGTTAAGGATAAAGAGCGGCTCAAAGAAATGAAAACAAATATTGACTCTTTGGCCATGAGTGCAACACCGATTCCTCGAACACTTCACATGAGTTTGCTAAAAATCCGAGATATGAGTTTGCTAACAACGCCGCCTCACAATCGTCAACCAATCGAAACTGTTATCGATGGATATAATGATGATAGGGTTGCTGCCGCTATTCGTCGGGAAGTTGAACGTGGTGGACAAGTTTTCTATCTTCACAATCGGGTAGAGGATTTGGAGGAAGTTCGGCTCAAACTGCAAAAACTTGTTCCAGAAATGATGATAGACACAGCTCATGGAAAAATGTCTTCCCAAGAATTGGAGGATATTTTCCGTCGATTCAAAGTTGGTGGATTTCACATTTTGGTGGCAACTACAATCATCGAAAACGGAATTGATATTTCAAATGTAAACACAATTATCATTGACCGTGCGGATATGTACGGCGTTTCTCAACTTTATCAGTTGCGTGGTCGCGTTGGACGAAGCGATAGAAAAGCTTATGCCTATATGTTTTATCCAGAAAATAAGGCTTTGTCAGAAGTTGCCATGAAGCGATTGCAGGTTATCAGTGATTTTACAGAGTTAGGTGCTGGTTTCAAAATCGCCATGAAGGATATGGAAATTCGTGGGGCTGGAAATCTTTTGGGAAAAGATCAGTCTGGAGATGTTTACTCTGTTGGTTTTGATTTGTACTTAAGATTGCTAGAAGAAGCGATTCAACGGCTTTCTGATGAAAACTTTGTTGGGGAAGATGAAGTGCTTCTTGATTTGGAATACACAGGATTTATTCCAGATTCTTATATCCAAAATCCTCAAACAAAGATGGAAATTTACAAAAAAATTGCGGCAGTTTCAAAAAAAGAAGAGCTTGATGCGGTTTATAACGAGTTGGACGACAGATTTGGACCAATTCCAGATGAAGTTTACAGTTTGTTAGCACTTGCGGAAATCAGAATTATTTGTAAGAAAATCCATATATCAACTTTGAAAGAAACAATGGGAAAAGTTTTTGTGGAATTTTCAAAGGTTTCTGATATTTCTATGGAAAAACTTATGCGCTTGATAACAGAAAGCCGCGGAACTGTTCAGCCTGACCCAAATAAACCAAATATGCTAGTTCTTTTGACTGGAAAAATCGGCTTAAAGGAAAAGAGTATTTTTATCCGGGAAAAGCTTGAAACCTTGATGTAGAAAAAATTATAAAATTGTCCGACGTTGGGCAATAAAGGAATTAAAAAAAAGGAATTTCCCAATGGAAACTTACAGAGAATTTTTAGATAGAATTAATTCATTTCAGAAAAGTGAAATTGATTTTGGAAATGATTATTTTTCAGGGAATCCTTCAATTACTCAAAAAGTAAATAAGGAAAATGTTTTTCGAGCTTTTTATGGTGATACAGTTGTTTTCAATCTTGATGATAGCACAAAAGAAAAACTTACAAAAATTGTGAATCACATAAATGATGTTGCCTCTGAATGTTTTTGTGAAAAATTAGTACCAAATACATTTCATATGACACTTCACGATCTTAGTAATTCTCCAAAGTTGGAAGAAATTGCCCCAGAGGTTTTTGAAAATGAGCTTAAAGTTTTAAAAATCGCTGAAAATGTGGTCGAAGAAAAAATCAAAATGAAAACTAAGTTTATTTTCAATATGGTAAACACAAGTTTGGTTTTGGGCCTATATCCAATTAACGAAACTGAATTCAATAAACTCATGAAATTGTATACTTTGATTGATGATGTAAAAAAACTTGACTATCCGCTAACACCTCATATTACCTTGGGATATTATAATGTTAATGGTTTTTCAGTTGCGTCAGCTAGAAAACTAGAAGCCATCGTAAAAGAACTTAATACAACAGAATCAGAAATCCAAATAGAATTA
The DNA here is from genome assembly GCA_045631425.1 of Treponemataceae bacterium. GTDB lineage: Bacteria > Spirochaetota > Spirochaetia > Treponematales > Treponemataceae > Treponema_I. Next base: position 3,167 of record JAZQUR010000091.1, read on the forward strand.
AACACAAAAGAGCTTTTTTATCAAAAGTTTGTAAGCATGAATGAATATATCAATATTTTCAGCTTAGCAAAAAAACGATAAACTGTTTAAATAGCTTTATAAAGTTTTCGGATGGAAAAAAAACTAGTAAAATATTAAAAAAACAAATGGAGTTTTTTATGAAAATTGGAATTGTTTGTGCGGGAGATAAAGAGCTAGAGCCTTTTTTACCAATAATCGAAAATTGTAAAATAACAGAAAAAGCAATGCTTAAGTTTTACGAAGGAACAATTAATGGAATTGAAGTTGTCGCCTTATTTTCTGGAGTGTGCAAAGTAAATGCAGCCATTGCAACTCAAATTTTAATTGATAATTTTAAGGTAAATATCATTATTAATTCAGGAGTTGCTGGAGGAATAGATTCTAATCTTAATATTTTTGACACTGTAATTTCCACAGAAGTTGCCTATCATGATGTGGAAAAAGGAATATTAACAGAATTTCATCCTTGGATGGAAAGTGTATATTTCAAAGCTGATTCAAAATTGCTAAATCTTTCAAAAAAAGCTGTTGAAAAAATGACTTTAGAAAATAAAGTTGTTTGGGGACGAATGGTAACTGGGGAAGCATTTATTTCAGATGAAGGTCGGGAACAAATAAAAAATCAATTTAATCCATTAACGGTTGATATGGAAACTGGAAGTATTGCCCATGTTTGTTATGTAAATAATATTCCATTTATTTCCATCAGAAGTATTACAGATACAGAAGACCATAGTGGCGTGGCAAATTTTGAGCAAAATTGTAAAAAAGCCGCTATAATTGCAAAAGATATAACAGTGGGATTGTTGGCTGAAATCAATTTTGTCAATTAGGAACAGCAATTTGTATAATTGAAGGAGACATGATCAATGTTTACGAACATTACCTGGTTATTTTTTGATGTGGGCTCCACATTAATCGATGAACAATTTGTCTACAAACACAGATTGCAAGATATTGCAAAAGCCGCAAATACGACCTACCAAAAACTTTATGACACAGCAATGGAATTTTATAAACAAAACAAAAAAGGGGACTTAGAAACAACAAAACAATTTGGCGTCCCTTTACCAAAATGGCACACCGAAGATGAAATCCTATATCCCGATGCTGCACAATGTCTAAAAACATTAAGTCGTAAATACAAAATCGGAATAATTGCAAACCAAGAGCTAGGCACAAAAGAACGATTACAGCAACACAATATTTTACAATACATTGATTTAGTGATTGCCTCCGCTGAAGAAGGCGTTGCAAAGCCCGATGAAAAAATCTTCAAAATTGCATTGGAAAGAGCAGCCTGTAAAAGTGACAACGCAATTATGATTGGTGACAGAATCGACAATGACATAATTCCTGCCAAAAACCTCGGATTTCATACAATTTGGATAAAACAAGGCTTTGGTCAATATTGGAATATCACAAAGGAAGATGAAACACCTGATTACACAGTTTGCAGTCTTACAGAGTTATGTGATATTTTATAAAAATTAAGTTTTTATGGAGAAGCTAAAATGACAAGAACAATCAAAACAGCCCAAGAAGGTTTTCTAGAAGAATCTTTAGACTTTGTGGAAAAAGTTTTTACAGAATCAGAAGATGCAGAATCTGGAAAATTAGTTCGTTCTCTTGTGAAAGAAATCCGAAGCAAAAGGTTTTATGTTCCAGAATTAGATTTAGTAATGGTAAACGAAGAAAATTGCGTAATCGGTTTAGCAATATTTTCAAAATTCCACTTAGACGGAAAATATGAAAATCAATTATTGTTGCTTTCTCCAGTTGCTGTAAAAACCGAATTACAACGCCAACATATTTCAAAAGACTTAATCGAAGTCGGATTTGAAAAAGCAAAAGCCCTTGGCTATGAAGCTGTTATCGTAGAAGGAAATCCACAAAATTATAATTCACGAGGATTTGAAACATCATATCAGCACGGAATTGTAGCAAGTCCAAAAATCGGGTTGCCGGCTGTTGAATGTCTTATGGTAAAAGAATTAGTTGCCGGTGCTTTATCCCACATAAAAGGAACCGTGGATTATTCAGATTACGAATGCTTGCAGTAACCTTGAAAGCGGAAGATACTATTGTTGTTTTGAGTACGACCGTTTAATAATTCTATTGATTATTCAAAAGAACTCTTTCTCAATGGAAAAAAAAGTGCTAGTGTACACTAGCAAAAGGTCTTGACCAAAGACCTTTTGCGAAATCGTCACGTTGCTCGATTTCGCAAAAAATGCTACTAAAAAAAGGAAAATTAAAATGAATAAAGACCCTGAAAAATTTATTAAAAGATGCTACGAATTGGCAATAAGTGCTGGAAAAAAAGGATTTGATACTTTTGGGGCAGTTCTTGTGAGCGATGGCAAAATAATTGCAGAAGCTGAAAATACTTCTGATTATGAAAAAGGACTTTTTGGTCATGCCGAATTTAATTTGGTTCACAAATGCGCAAATCAATTTTCAGATGCAACTTTTGAAAACGCAATTTTATATACAAGTTGCGCTCCTTGTGTTCGCTGCTTAATGGCAATCGCTTCTTTGGGAATTAAGAAAATTGTTTACGGCGTTTCATACAAAAGTTTTCAAAAGTTGTGTCCTTTTGAAGAAGAAATTCCAGATTACGAATCAATTTTGGCTCAAATGAAAGTATCTATGAAAATGATTGGCCCAATCTTGGAAGACGAAGGAATGCACACTTTTGAATACTGGGGCGGCGAATATCGTCCTTTGGCAGAATTGATTGCCGAAATGGATGAGGTGAAAAAACAAAATAATTGATTGTTATATTTTGCTCTAATGTTTTTTTTCTTGACAATATATATATATATATATTATTAGTATAATACAATATAATATAAGGTGGTATAATATGGCAGCAATTACTGTAAATGTGGAACAAGAAGATAAAGAACTTTTTAATTCAATTTGCAACAAACTTGGCATGAATATTTCCACAGCAATAAACATTTTTATAAAAAAAGTAAACGCAACTCGCAGTATTCCTTTTTCTTTGGAACTAGAACCAGAATGGAATGACGAAACTATCGCAGCTTTTAAGGAAGCCAAAGCAATTTCCGAAGGAAAAATCCCTGCAAAACGCTATGATTCTTGGGAAGATGCTGTAAAAGACTTAGACCTTGCTGTTGCAGAGGATGAGCCAAAATATGGTTTATAAACTTGTTCTTTCAAATAGTTTTAAAAAAGACTATAAATTGGTAAAAAGGCAAGGAAAAGACGTTTCTCTTTTGGATAATATTATTCCTATTTTGTTATCTGGCAAAAAACTTCCTACAAAATACAAAGACCATGAACTAAAAGGCGATTGGAAAGGTTTTAGAGAATTGCACATTAGCCCAGATTGTTTTTTAATTTACACAAAAAACAAAACAGAATTGATTTTAACTTTAACCCGCACAGGTTCTCATTCGGAATTATTCAAAAAGTAGAAAAACCATAGATTGTAAAATGAATTTTGAAAAATCTACATTGAAGCAGGCTTTCACCATGTAGAAACAAAACTTGTTGGCTGAGCAAAATTATTAAATAAGGAGTCTTACCATGTTTTATAACGCAAAAAATCACACAGTAACAATCGACGGCGACACAACAGATTTTATCAGTTTTGGAAAAGGTAAAAAAAATCTTGTAATAATTCCCGGTGTGGGAGACGGACTAAAAACTGCAAAAGGTTTAGCCATTCCCTTTGCCATTATGTACAGACTTTTTGCAAAGGATTTTACAGTTTATGTAATGAGCCGAAAACGTAACATCCCGGAAAATTATAACACTCAGCAAATGGCAGCAGATATGCACAAGGTTTTGCAATCCGTCGGCGTTGAAAAAACTTCTGTGGTGGGTGTTTCTATGGGCGGAATGATTGCTCAATATTTGGCTATTGATTTTCCAAACTTTGTGGAAAAGCTTGTTCTTGCAGTAACTTTAGCCCGTTCCAACGACACTGTAAAGGAACGCTGCGAAACTTGGATAAACTTCGCAGAAGAAAAAGACTACCAAGCCATAATGAAAGATTCAGCCCTTTATTCCTACAGCGATGAATATTTACGCAAAAACAAAATGATTTTAAATGTGATTTCAAAAATCGGTGCCCCAAAATCCTTTGACAGATTTATCACTTTTTCAAAGGCTTGCACAACTCACAACGCCTATGACGAACTGGAAAAAATCACTTGTCCCACTTTGGTAATTGGCGGGAAACAAGATAAAATCGTAACCTACGAAGCAAGTGAAGAAATCGCTTCAAAAATCTCAAATGCAAAACTAAAAACTTACGAAGAATACGGCCACGCAGCCTACGAGGAGGGAAAGGATTTTAACAACACTGTGTATGAGTTTTGTATAGGGGAATAAGGGTTGATTTAAATGTCAGAAAATAAAATTTATATTTCAGTTGTACCCCAATTATTAAAAGAATGGGATTTCGAAAAAAATATCTTATCTCCAGAAACAATTAGTGTGAGTTCTCATAAAATTGTTTGGTGGAGATGCTCACAAAATCATTCGTATGAAATGAAAGTTTCTGATAAAACAAGTGGTAATGGATGTCCATACTGTTCAGGGCATAGAGTATTAATCGGTTTCAATGATTTAACTACTACTCATCCAGAGCTTTGTAAAGAGTGGAATTATGAAGCAAATTCTAAATATAAACCAACAGACTTTAGTAAAGGTTCCTCTTTTAATGCTTGGTGGAAATGTGCAGAAGGACATTCTTTTCAGACATCTATTGCTTCTAGAACAAATAAAAGAATTGGATGTCCTTATTGCTCTGGAAGATATGCAATAAAAGGAGTTAATGATTTAGTTTCAATTAATCCAGTATTAGCAAGTGAATGGGATTATGAAAAAAATGAGAATTTAAAACCTGAAGATGTTTTACCTAATAGTCATAAAATTGTTTGGTGGATTTGCAAAAAATGCAAAAATTCCTGGAATGCTCAAATAAAAAGCCGAAATCGAGGGAATGGTTGCCCAATATGTGGTCGAAAACAAGCAGCACAAAGTAAGGCAACCCCAAAAATTGGAGAAAGTTTTGCAGAATTATTTCCTGAAATATTAAAAGAGTGGGATTATGAAAAAAATAACAAAATAAATCCGTTAACAATAAAACCTAGTAGTGTAAAAAAAGTTTTTTGGAAATGTGCAAAAGGGCATAGTTGGGAAGCAAAGGTTTCTTACAGAACTTTGCGAAATAATGGATGCCCAGAATGTTATGCTCCGTATAAATCTTCTTTTCCAGAACAAGCTATTTATTATTACTTATCACAATTCTTTAATACAGTTAATAGAGATTCAAGCCATGGTTATGAGTTTGATATTTTTCTAAAGGATGAAAATATTGCTATAGAATATGACGGGTTATATTGGCATAGTTCTGATTTCGCAAAAAGTATGGAACTTAGAAAAAATGAATATTGTAAAACTCATAGTATCAAACTCTATAGAATAAAAGAATCAAATGACAGAACTAATCCTGTAGTTAAAGAAGAAAATATTATAACCTACTATTACGATACTGCGTACACTTTTTTAGATGCGGCTCTGAAGCAACTTTTTATGTGTATAGAAAAGGATGTAAAAAAAACACTTTTAATTGTTCCTAATGTAGCAAAAGATCGAAATTTTATTATTTCTCAATTTGAACAAAAGAAAGTTCAAAAGTCCATTCTTAAATGTCCAACTATAGTCAGTGAATGGGATTATGATGCTAATAAAGGGCTACTACCTGAAAATGTAAGTTTAGGTTCGGAACAAAAAATCAATTGGATATGTTCTAAAGGTCATAAATATTCTTCTCGAGTATCTCATAGAGTAAATGGTGTTGGGTGTCCATATTGTTCTGGAAAAAAAATATTAGTAGGAGAAAATGACTTAGCAAGTAAAAACCCGAAACTAGCTACTGAATGGAATTATGATAAAAATGGTGATTTACTACCTACTCATGTTTTTCCTTCTACAAATAAAAAAGTTTGGTGGAAATGTGTTTTAGGACATAAATGGGAAGCAACTATTAATTCTAGAAATAATGGAAGAGGATGTCCTTTCTGTTCTGGAAGGAATTATCCAAAAATTCATTGCATAGAAACTAATAAAATATATAATACTTATGAAGAAATAGAACTCGAATTAGGTGTCAGGAAATCAAATGTATCACAAGTTGTTCATAAAAAAAGGAAAACGACAAAAGGATACCATTTTGAATTTATCAACATAGAAGATTCCTGAAAAATCCTTTTTATCTTGTAGCGTAAATTAGTTTAATTTTTTTTATGGAGCGTCCCAATGCAACTTCGCACAATGCCAATTGTCGATTATGAAAAAAATACACACTTGGCCAATATGATTTCAGCTGTTTAATTCCATAGACAGTAAAATTTACATGGTATATAATTATCACCATGAAAATAAAAAATATTGCACTTATATACGCATTAATTCTTGTTGCTATAAATATTCTAGCAAGTAGTTTTACTTCTTCACTTGTAACCCATATATCAGTTAACTCAGGACTGTTGGATATTATGACTGAATATTTGGTAAATAATACATTTATAAATATCTTTTTTCAGATAATTCCTTTTGCAGTACCTTTTATACTGTGTTTTATTTATACAACAAAACTTATTAATCAAAATAATGATAAACAAGTAAAAAAACTTTTAGTAAATATGCCTTTCGCTTATTCTTTAATAGGAATTTCCGGTTGGATTATAGGATTTCTTATAAATTTTATTTTTACTTTTTATTTTAAAATTGAATATCAAGTTTCTATTTTTACTTATCTTGTAGAACTTTCACTTTATTATGCCTTTACGTTGATTTTTACATTTATGGGAAGTTTCTTTATATTGGAAACAATAAGCAGAAAATATGTTCTACCTCGTTTTATTCCTGATGGACATATTTCAGAAATTAAAGGTGTGTTATCTCCTTCTATCACTTTGATTTATATTCTGTTATACATAACAATTTGTTTATTTCCTTGCTTTATTCTTTTTTCGACTTTAATAAGAAATGCAAACTTTGTTCTTTCCGAGCAAAATATTAAAACAATGATTTTGATAGGAATAATCTTAATATTAAGTTTTTTATTAAGTATTGTAATTTCACGATTTTATTCAAAACCTCTTTTACGATTGAAAGATTGTGCACAAAGTATTGCTAACGGGAATTACGATATTCGCACAGGAATTACAACAGGCGATGAATTGGGAATTTTAAGCGACACCTTTAACGACATGGCAGTTTCTCTTAAAGAAAAAGAACTTATGTATGATACTTTTGGTAAAGTTGTTACTCCAGAAATTAGAAATTGGCTTTTACAAGGAAACACAAATCTTGGGGGAGAAACTGTTTGTGCCACAATTCTTTTTTGTGATATACGAGGATTTACAACTCTGTCGGAACAAATAAATCCAAAACAGGTTGTTACCTTATTGAATAAATATTTTTCTAGTATGGAACAATGTATTGTTAAACATAAAGGAATTATTAACAAATACATCGGCGACGCAATTATGGCAATTTTCGGAGTTCCGTTATCCAATCCAAACCAAGCTCTTGATGCTTACAATTGCTGTCTTGATATGCGAAAAACTTTAATAGAACTAAACAAAGAACTTGAAGCAGAAAATTTACCTCAGATAAGATTTGGTATTGGACTTCACACAGGAAATGTTTTGGCTGGTAATATTGGTTCAAACAGTAGAATGGAATATACAGTAATTGGTGATACTGTAAATGTTGCAAGTCGAATTGAATCCTTGTGTAAAGAATATAATTGTGATTTACTTATTTCTGAAACAACTGTGGAAGGAATGGTTTCTTGTGAAGGTGATATGCCAGAGTTACAATCAATGGGAGAAACTCAAATCCGTGGAAGAAAAACTGCAATCACCATTTATAAAGGATAAAAAATTACGGAGGAATATTATGTCAAAAAAACTAATTATAGTTTGTGGATTAATACTTTGTGTCTTTGGGATAAATTCTTGTAAATATAACACTATAGAAGTTGAAAATCCCTTTATGCCAAAAAAAGTTATCGTTCCAGAAATGGTAAAGGTTACCGGCGGAATAATCGAAGGTGCAGATTATCCGTGGGCTCCTCCAAAAGGAAACTTTCCTTCTGGAAGACTTGTTCAGTTAAGTGATTTTTATATTGGAAAGTATGAAGTAACTCAAGAAGAATATTACAGTGTTATGAAAGATGAAGTTGTATCTGTAACAGCTTATGTTGATGGAGTTGGTGAAAGAACTGCGGAATTTTTTATGGATAGCAGACCTTCCTTTTGTAAACCAAATAATCCTCCTTATCATTGTTTTGAAGGTGAAAATCAAGAGCGTCGTCCTGTAGAAGGAATTACTTTTTATGACGCTCTTTGGTATTGCAATGTGTTAAGTAGAAAAACAGACTTGGAACCTGTGTATAAAATTAAAGTAACAGAAGTAACTTCTGTAAATTTTTCTAGTCATATTACAAATGCAGAAGTTGAAATGATTCCAGGTGCAAATGGATACAGACTTCCAACAGCATGTGAAGCAGAATATGCCATGCGTGGTGGAGACCCAAATGCTCCAGATTGGGATTATCTTTTTAGTGGTGCTGATTCAGAACCTGGTAGAGAAAGATATTCTATTAATAAAGGTTTAGACCCAGTTGGTTGGTATCAATATAATAATAAAACAGGCGTTTCAGGAACTTCAGATACAGATAGAGAAAATAATACATATTATAGTTACAAAGGAACTCATGAAGTTGGATTAAAACAGCCAAATAGACTTGGATTATATGATATGAGTGGAAATGTTTCAGAATATTGTTATGGAAAATTTGACTGGACAAAAGAACCAAATTATACAGGCGAATTAGAAATAAACCCTGTTCGTGTTGATGAAACAGGAAATGATAGACCGTCCTATGGTGGAAGTTGGAATTCTGGAGCTGGTAGTGCTATTGTGCATTCTTTTCCTGCTAATAATGATTCCTTTTCTACTGCTAGTACAGGCTTTCGTGTAGTTCGTTCTGCAAAATAAAATTTTTAAAGAATAGGAAGGAGTTTATGAAAAATAATTTAATTAAAATTTTATTATCTTTAGTTTTATTGATGTTATCTTTTTCTTGCAAATTTAACGAAGGGAACAATAAAATTTTAGATAAATCAACACCAATCACTCCATTGCCTTTAACAAAAGATTTTATTTTTGTTCAAGGTGCAACTATTGAAGGAGCTATTCAAGCAGAAGGATACACAGAGAGTCCAGGATTTGTAGCGGGAAAAACTGTTACTATTGCTGATTTTTACATGTGCGACCACGAAGTAACGCAAAAAGAATTTGCACGATATTACGAAGGTTATGAGTATCGTATAAATGAAAATGAAAAAGCTATCGGCGATAATTATCCTGCTTACGATTTAAATTGGTTTGATGCATTAGTTTATTGTAATAATAGAAGTATTGCTGAAGGCAGAACTCCTTGCTATACCATTTGCGATTCAACAAATCCAAAAGATTGGGGTAAAATTCCAAAAAGTAGATCTTGGGAAAGTTGGGATGATTGGGTTAATGTAGAATGCGATTTTTCTGCCAATGGTTACAGACTTCCAAGGCATATAGAATGGGAATACGCAGCCAGAGGTGGTAACGGTCTTGAAGGTTATCAATTTCAATATGCAGGAAGCGACAATTTAGATGAAGTTGCTGTTTGGAATACAGATGTTGTAGCAGAAATAAAAACTAAAAAGCCAAACGCTTTAAGAATTTATGATTTAAACGGAAATGTAGAAGAATGGACTTTTGACAGATATAAGGGAAAAGAAAATGTCATTTATGCAGGTGGATATTATTTTTATAAACAGCCTGACGCTTTTCTTTTATCTAAGTCATATGCTAGTTGCATGGCAATATCACTAACAGCACGAAATTCACAAATTGGTTTACGAGTAGTTTGTACTGCAGATAAAAATTAGGTATGTACAAATTCTGTTAATATTTTATAAGTAAATTTAATTTTTTTATTGGAGGCTTTATGTTAAAAAAACTTTTTTGTAACAAGAGATATTCAGGAATACTTTGGGCCTTTATTGTAGGAATTCTGTTTTTTGGTTTTTCAATTTTAGGAATAAAATTAATACCAACAAAAATTTCTTGGTATATTTACAGTTCAGTATTAAGAATTGTTTTTGGTTTTATTTGTTTAATTATTTTGAATAAATTTTTGAGCTGTTCAATAAAAGATGTTTTAAGTTTTAAAAATCCAAAATTAGCTTTTGTTTCAGGCTTGGGTTTTATCCTTTATGTTGTAGTCTTTATTATAACATACAAGATAGGATACAGACGAACAGTGGGATTATCACTTGGATTGTTTTGGTCACAAATAATTTTCCAACAACTAACAACAGGATTTTACGAAGAACTTAATTTTAGAAGCTTGTTGTTAGAAGGCTATTTTCACGGAGCTAAAGATTTTAAAAACAAATTGTTTTATTCATTGTTGAGTTTTGTTGTTTTTGGTGCACTCCATGTTATAACAGATTTTAGTTTGTCAACTTTTTTAAGTACAGGAACTTTTGGATTTGTAATGGCAATTATTTACATGAAATCCAAAAACATTATTCTTCCAATGATTTTACATTTTGTTGAAGATATTTTTGCAAATTTATTTTCTTATACATACTTTAATAATTTGCCACTGTTTGAAAATCTTTTTACATCTTTAT
>JAZQUR010000092.1:0-6564 GCA_045631425.1 Treponemataceae bacterium
GGCTTGAACGTAAGTGAAAGCGGGGGACTTAAGTCTCGGCTTGAGGACCTAGCCTTATAGGCTAAGAGCAAACCACCCGTTTGACGGGTGGTGCTGATTTTTTTCAATTTCCAGAAACCGTTACTTCAGCATTTTTTCTAAGTCTTTTTTCGGGTTGGTTGTTGGGTGGATGTTAAAATTATCTATCAAATAAGCAAGTAAGTTTGATGAAATGAAGGATGGTAAACTTGGTCCAAGATAGATATCTCGAATCCCTAAGTAGAGTAGAGTGATGAAAATTGCCACTGCTTTTTGCTCAAACCAAGATAGCACGAAGGTGATTGGTAAATCGTTGATAGTGCATTTGTAATGATCTGCTAAAACTTCTGCAACTTTTATGGCGCTGTAAGCATCGTTGCATTGTCCCATATCCAAAAGTCGAGGAAGGCCCGCAACTGTTCCAAGTTCTAAATCATTGAAGCGAAATTTTCCGCATCCCATTGTTAAGATTAAAGAGTCTTTTGGAATAGCTTTTACAAACTCTGTGTAATAGTTTCTGCCGATTTTTGCCCCATCACATCCTCCAACTAAAAAAATGTGCTTTATTTTTCCACTATCCAAAGCGTTTACCAAAGTTTCTGCCACGGATAGTACTGTGTCGTGAGCAAATCCTGTGGACAAAACGCTTCCTCCGTTTATGCCAAAGTGCTCTGTATCCCGTGGATATCCTCCCAGTTCTAAGGCTTTTTGGATTACTGGTGAAAAATCTTTTGAGTGCTCGGTAATTTGTGTGTATTTTATCTGGACGTTTTTGTTTTTGTAGGATTCTTCTTGGGTTTCGATATATGGCTTGGTGGAAATGTGTTTTACATCAGGATAAAAAACAGGTCCGCTAGTGAAAACTCTGTCGGCGTAACTGGATTTTGGCTTCATTATGCAGTTTGTTGTAAAAACTATAGGAGCTGGAAGATGATCAAATTCGTTTTGTTGATTTTGCCAGGCTGTTCCGAAGTGGCCTTTTAAGTGGGTAAAGTTTTTCAAAATTGGGTAACTGTGGGCTGGAAGCATTTCTCCGTGGGTGTAGACGTTTATGCCTTTGTCCTTGGTTTGTTCAAGAAGTTCTTGCAAATCTCTTAAATCGTGGCCAGAAACTACGATAAAAGGTCCTTTATCAACTTTCATAGAAACTTCTGTTGGAAGTGGCTTTCCAAAGGTGGATGTGTTTGCTTTATCCAGCAATTTTATGGTTTTTAGGTTATACTTGCCCACTTCTAAAACCAAAGCGATAAAATCATTTGTGGAAAGATTTTTCCCTAGGGATTGCAAAGCTTTTATGATAAAGTTTGTGGTTTCGCTGTCTGAAAATCCTAAAACCATTGCGTGATATGCGTAGGCGGCCATTCCTCTAAGTCCAAAAAGGATAAGGGATTTTAGGGAACGTATGTCGTCTTTTTCGTTCCAGATTGATTCAATATCGAATATTTTGTGGGATGAAAAAACTGATTTGCAAAGTTGGCAGCCCGACGAGCAATGTTTGATTTCCTTTTCTGTTTCGTCTATGAGTTTTGATATCACCTTGTTGTCAAAATTTACGTTTGTAACAGTTGCAAATAAAGCTTCTAGTACAAGTTTTTCAGTTTTCTCTGATTTCTTCCCCGGATTTTCGTATAAAACTGTGGCCAAAGTTATTAAAGCGCCAGTTAGCTTGTCTTGAAGTTTAGCAGTTTCCGCTTTCTTCCCGCAAACACCGCTTTCTAATGTGCAGCCTGTTCCATTGCTTGTTTGCTCACATTGGAAGCAAAACATATTACTATTCATGATATTCCTCTTTTTAAATTGATTTTTTTCTACCTAAAATATAATAAAAAATCATTTCTTCGGGTCAAAATTGATAAAAGAGGAATGTTTGTGAGAGAGGATGAAAAAAAAGGCCGCAAAAACCTGCGACCTTATAAAAATCAATCTTTATTTTACAAGTTTTGTTTCAACTCCGTTTTCATTGAAAAATTCTACAAGGGATTGGAAATATTTTTCATTATCCACAAGATAAACAAGACCGTGTCCCGCATCTGGAATTGTAACCAATTTTTTTGGCGAAGTACAGGCTTCATACATTTCTTTGCTCATATCGCATGGTACAAAGTCGTCGTCTTCTCCGTGAAAAAAGATAACTGGCACCTTGCAAGTTTTCATGGCTTCTAGTGGGGAATATTCTTCTAAGTCAAAGTGACCAAAAATCTTTGCCCCAAATTTGATAAATGGATAAACTAGTTTTGCTGGAAGATGCATATCTTTAGCGCATTTTTGAATAATTTTCTTTGGTGAAGAAAATCCACAATCTGCAAGTACTCCAACAACATTTTCAGGAAGAGGTTTTCCCGCTGCCATAAGAACTGTAGAAGCTCCCATGGAAATACCTGTTAGAACAAGTTTTACATCCTTTCCAAAGTGATTTACTGCAAAATCAATCCATGCAAGACAATCTCGGTGCTCGTTAATACCAAAAGAGATAACTTTTCCTTCACTGCCGCAGCTTGTACGTTGGTCCACAATCAAAACATTTCTTCCCAAGGCAAAACATCGCTGAATTCCACCACTTAAATCCTTTTCTGCATTTCCCCGATAGCCATGAAACATGATTTCAGTAACAGCATTAGGGGCGTATTCATAATATTTTGCGTGCAAAGTAAGTCCGTCATGAGATTTGATATAAAAATTTTCGTGAGGAAAACTGCGAGCTTCTAAAATCCATTCTGTCATCAATGAATGATATGGCTCATAAATTTCACCTTCTGGAACTGTTACTTCATCATTTGATTGTTCTTGGGTTTCTGGAACATAAAAAACAATTCTAAAGCAAATATATGACACCAAAAAAATAAGTGCGAAAATGGAAATTGTAATATAAAGTAAAAGACGTAATTTTTTCAAATCGATTTCTCCAAAATTTTTAGAGTATTATATATTAAAGATGAAAAAAAGAGAAGTTCATTGAGTTTGTCATCACATTTCAATTAATAATTTGTATATCAATTTCGCATCGTATATAAACTTAGCGATTGTCTACACACGGCACGCTGCCAAGTCGTGCCCAACATCAACCCCAATCACGTAAGCCACCAACCGAAACACCCAAAACCAACTTCCTTGCCCAGAGTCCAGAGACCGGCAGGTCTTTGGTCGTCTTTTTAGGAAAGAGGGGTGCACGAGGACAAATTGCGAGACTCGCAGCAATTTGCCCTTTTCATCGAAAAAAAGGGTTCTCTTCCCTCGTAAAGTTCCCAGCTTTTCAAAGCTGACTCCTCCCAAAGTCTTGGGAAGTAATTATATAATTTTAATGATAATTAAATGTCGTTGCCAGTTCAACAGCCAGTTTGTAAAATTGATGAAAAGGGCATGTTGTGATATAAATTATTTACAAAATAATTTACGAGGTAAATCATGATAAAAGTACTTTTTGTTTGTCATGGGAATATTTGTCGGTCAACAATGGCTGAGTGTGTTTTCAACGATATTTTAGAGCGAAACAGCGATAAATCTATTTGCTGTGATTCTGCAGCTACTAGTACTGAAGAAATTGGAAATCCTGTGCACTACGGAACAAGGCGGGTTCTTGAAAGACATGGCATTCCAGTGGGAAATCACCGAGCAAAGCAAATGAAATCTTCTGATTATGAAGATTTCGACCTTCTCATCGGCATGGACTCTGCAAATATCAGAAATATGATTCGGATTGCAGGAGGTGACTCCCAAAACAAGATAAAAAAACTACTTTCATTTTGTGGAAGTTCCCAAGATGTTGCAGACCCTTGGTACACCGGTGATTTTGATACAACTTACAACGACGTAACTCAAGGCTGCAACGCTTTGTACAACTGGATTTTAGAAAATCTATAAATTATTCGATGTCCAACTGGGAAACAGGAACAATTTTGTATCCTTTTTCCAGTATGGCAGAAATCAAAACATCTACTTTGTTATACAAATAATCAGTTCTAGTTCCGTTTGATAATCCCACAGACACTGGAATAATTGCTTTATCCTTTAAAACCTTGAAAATCCCCTCAATAATCTTTGTACTAGAATAATAAATTGTAGAATTTTTTGAAGTATCTTCCAAAGTTTGCATATCAAGTTGCTTTGTTGTTGGTGTCACCAATGTGTAACCAGCCTGTTTTCCACCATTGATTATAGCATTTGTAACCTTATAAAACGGTGTGTGCCAATAAAGACTTAGCTCTTTTCCTGTGAGGGCAAAAAACTCATCTTCTGTTCGAGCAAGTCCACGGCGGATAAAACTTTCATCAACTACGTAACTACTATTTGTCAAATCTGCAGTTGTAAAAAACATAGAAGCACACTCATGACCCGCATTTACAATTTCTGTTACACAAGTTGGATATCGGCGGATAAATTCCCCATTGATAAAAAATGTTGCTTTTAAGTTGTATTTTGAAAGCACATCCAAAATATATGTAATTCCGTCTGCGTTGTCTAAAGCATCGAAAACCAAGGCGATAGAAGGTTGCTTTGCTTTAGTTGTGAGAAAATCCTTTAGAAGTGGACGAGTTTCTGAAAGTCCAGCCAAAGTTCTAATATAAATCCCGTTTGCATAATCAGCATTTTTTGAAGAACTTAGGAAAACTCGCCAAAATGGATTTTGAGTTGAAGCAACTCGTGAAATAGGAAAAGTTGAATTTTCCCAAATATTGTTTTCCTCGTTGAAATAAAAGTTACCTTTCGAGGTTTCAGCTACAATTAAGCCAGTTTCTCCATTGAAACCGTATTTTGTTGCTTGTGAAAGAAATAGCACAGTTGAATTATCTGTGTATGGCTCCCAGTAAGAAACTGTTTCAATTCCTCCAAGATATAAAGCATTTTTATCTATCCATTGGTAAGAAATGATTTTTTCCTGTGAATAAAAAGCTTTTTGCTTCCAAGTGAAAATATCGTAGATGTGAAGATTTTTCTCGTCTAAAAATGCAAGAGTTTTTCCATCTGGAGAGATTTTTGGAGAAGAAACGTATGTTGGCAAATTAATAGTTTCAAAATATGCATTTTTATTTTCTTTTGAAGTAACTAGTTTGTAAACGTAACTTTTCTTTTTGCCTGATTCTAGAATTTCTATCCAAACAAATGGATTTTGAACCCCTTTGTCTTCTGGTGTCCAAAAAACGTAAAAAGAGACTGCTCCGTTTGGAACTGTGATAAATGGATATGAAAATACTGGAGTTGAATAGTTGTAATCAACGCCGTTTAATTCTATGTACCATAAAGTTTTATTATTTTGGATTAAAAGGATGTGTTTGCCTTCTGCGTCTGTCCAAAATTGGTCGTTTGTGGAGTTCATAGGTGTTGGAAGCCGCCCAATAACGTTTCCACTTCCTGCCATATCAGCGTAAAGTGAGCGAGTATACAATTCGTTGGTGGCGATTTTGTAAACCATATCGTGATTTATATAGATAAAAAACTTTTCATTTGCCCAATGCACAGAATTTATAGAACCAACGCCGATTTTGCGATTGCTTTCTGAAATCATGTTGATATTAGAAAATTCTTTCACGTCTAAAAAGTAAAGGCTATCGTTTTTTTCATAAATCAAAATGGAAGAATCTTTTGACCATTTTACAGGCACAGATTCGTTTGAAAATTCTGTGTTTTCGGTAAGAGTTAATGTTTTATTTGATGATACGTTTTTTAACATCACCTTGGCTTTGGCAGGAGAAGTTTTTTCGTAGTAAACAATCCAATTTCCGTCAGGGCTGATTTCAGTTTTTGTGTAAATTCCAGCACTTTTGTTGATAGGATTTTGTTCAGTCCAAGTCAAGGTGTTTTCGCTTACAGAATATTGAGCAATTCCTTCAGAGTTGTAGATTTCCAAAATCTTTCCACCACTTAGGATATTCATATTTTCTGGATAACAAGTTAGTAATTTCGGATTTTCTGATATTGCTTGATTTTCTATTTTGCTTTGAATTGTGGCTTTGTATAAATTTTTATGACTATTTTCAGATGTTGTGAATTTTTCTTCAGTAAAAATCAAAGTGTTTTCAGCATCTAAATCAAGCCCAGAAAAAGTACTCTGAGAAAAAAGCAAAAATACATTAAAAACACAAATAACAGATAAAACAAGTTTTTTTAAGCAATTTTTTTTCATACCTAACCAAATCTCCAATAGAAAAATACACTATTATTTTATCATATATTTGAGATTTAGGACAGAGAATTTATTTCAGCTTTGAAAAGCTGGTAAACTTTACGAGGGAAGAGAACCCTTTTTTTCGATAAAAAGGGTTTTCTCCCCTCGTGCACCCCTCTTTCCTAAAACAACGACCAAAGACCTGCCGGTCTCTGGACTCTGGGCAAAGAAGTTGATTTTGTATCTAATAAAGGATTTCTCACGTGATTGGGATTGATGTTGGAAACGGCTCTTCGAGCGTTTCTGTTGGTATCTCACGTGTTTGAGGATTGTGTCAGGCACGACTTTACAGCGTGCCGTGTATAGATAAAGCTGAAATTTATTTCAAAACCGTCATAGGATCGATTAATTGGCTATTTTTGTACACAGAAAAGTGAAGGTGTGGA
>JAZQUR010000093.1:0-40786 GCA_045631425.1 Treponemataceae bacterium
CGAATTTCTGTGCAGTTATACTATAACTATCATTTGAATTTAAATAATGAGCTACAATTTCTGCTTTCTTTTTTAAAGTTAATTTAGACATAAAAAAAGTGTACCTCCAAAAATTGTCTCCAACTTTTGGGGTACACTTCAGAAGTTCGGGATTTTTTCGTTTATAGTAAATCGTAAGTTTTTTAGGGGCTAGTTTTGAGCTTTGCCAGTTGAATTAACAACGTAGCTTGAAGTTCCTTCAAATTGTGGAATTAGCTTAATTCTTGAATGCCAGTATTCGGCTTCGCTTTTTGTTGTGTAAGGGCCAACTCTTAAGCGGTAATAAACAACATTGTCATTGTTTTTGAATGTAAAAATCTCTGAATTGATTTTTTCTTCTAAAAGTGCAGCCCGTGCATCTTCAGCATTCTTTTTGCCAGTAAAAGAAGCAACTTGAACCCAATATTGATCAGCAATTGGTTGTGCTTCTGTCACAGTTGCAGTTGCTTTCTTTGTGCTTGTTGTTTTTGCAGGTTCCTTTTCTACAGCTTTTTTAGTTTCTGTAGTGGTAGAACTTGTTTTTGAAGTTTTTGTACCTTCGTTAGTCACAACCACAGCTTTTTTTGCTGTGTCTGCTGTTGTTACAGAATCTTTAGCAACAGTATTTACAATAATTGTAGTTTTTTCTGGTGCAGTTGATTGCTGCGGTTGAGAAATGTTTTCACCATCTTTAGTGTAAACATTTGTGTTTTTTGAAATCAAAGTAACTGTATCGACTGTGATAGTTGTTTCTTTGTTTTCACTATTTTTTTGAGTTTCTAAATCAACTGGCTTAGAAACTTCTGTATTTTGTACAAGTTGAGTATTTATAGGCTCAGGATTTTTTACTTCGCCTTTTATCCATGTGTTTCCACTAAGTTGTAATGAATCTAAACTTTGGTGATTTTGAGTTTGTGGTGCAGAAAGATATAATGCAACTCCCACAACTACCAACAAAAACAACCCGGATGCCACAATAATCCACAATATCCTTTTTTGATCCATATATTTCCCCTCAAATTATGTGAATAACTATTTGATATTTTGAATGGATTTTAGGATTTTATCTAATTTCTTTTCTAGCGTATTAGATTTTCCAATATTCCATATACTGTAAATATCGGAATTTAAAAATTTATATTTAGCAAAGATTTTAAATTGTGCAGCAAATCTCTTAAAAATTTCTTTTGATGGCAAATTATCCCGTTTTTTTGCTCGGAAATATCGGGTGATAATCGGTGCTTTCACAAAAATTATGGCATCACATTGTTTGATAACTGGGGTTTTGTACAAAACTGTTGCATTTAGGATGATATTTTGATTTTTGTGGTCTTTGATAAAATCTTCTAAGATTTGATTTACTCGAGGATGAACAATGCTTTCCTGTTTTTGCAATAGTTTTTCGTCACTAAAAAGGATAGAGCCCAGATTTTTGCGATTTATAGTTCCGTCAGGATTTACAATGTTAATATTTCTTTTGTTAGCTATGGGTAAAAAAGCTTCTAAAATATCATCTTTTGCAATTTCGATAGCTTTATGAACGCACTTATCCGCATCAATGGACAAAAATCCTCTTTTTTCTAACAAGGTTGATACAAAATTTTTTCCAGCCGCCATAGAGCCGGTAACTGCCAACACCAAGCGAGAAGATTTTTCCTGTGGATTTTGGAGATTTTCTGCCATTAGTGGAATTGTCCCCAAGAAGTTCCGCTTTCAACAGAAACTTTTAGTGGAACATCAAGTTTTACAACTTTTTCCATAGTTTCTTTCATTAATTTTGAAACTGTTTCTGCATTATTTGTGTCGCATTCTACAATTAATTCGTCGTGAACTTGTAAAAGCATTTTTGCACTAGGAACTTTTTCGGAAAGCTCTTTATGTACTGCAACCATAGCCATTTTTACAATGTCGGCAGCTGACCCTTGAATCGGGGTATTTTTTGCCATTCTTTCGGCCCCAGATTTTTCTAGCTTGTTTTTGCTGTTTATGCCGTAGATATAACGTCGGCGACCAAAAAGTGTTTCAACGTAGCCAGTTTCTTCAGCTTTGAAAATCACTTCTTGCATAAACTGAGTGATTCCGGCGTATGTTGCAAAGTATGCGTTCATAAATTCTTGAGCTTGAGTTCGACTGATGTTTAAGTCTTTTGCTAAACGGAAAGCACTCATGCCGTAAATTACACCAAAGTTAATGGTTTTTGCGATTCGGCGCATATCTGGAGTTACAGAATCTGGTGAACATCCAAAAATCATAGCGGCGGTGGCTTTGTGAATATCAATTCCTTGGGTGAATGCGTTACACATATTTGTATCTTTTGAAAGATGAGCAAGGACTACAAGCTCGATTTGAGAATAGTCGGCTGTAACTAAGGTTCTGTTTTCTGGACTGATAAAAGCGCTTCTGATTTTTCGACCTGCTTCATCACGCACTGGAATATTTTGCAAGTTTGGATCCTTACTTGAAAGACGTCCAGTTGCTGTTCCAGTTTGGAAAAATGTTGTGTGAATGCGCCCGTTTTTATCAGTTAGATTTGGGAGAGTTTCCACGTAAGTTGAAAGCAACTTTGTCAATCCTCGGTACTCTAGGATTTTTGCTGGCACTGGATGAACTGTAGCAAGTTCTTCCAAAACAGATGTGTCTGTAGAATATCCAGATTTTGTTTTCTTGCCGTGTGGAAGTCCTAAATCTTCAAAAAGAACTACGCCAAGTTGTTTTGGAGAAGCGATGTTAAACTCTTTTCCGCAAAGTTCGTAAATATCTTTTTCGGCAGAGCGAATCTTTTTCTCTAACTCAACTTGATAATCTTGCAAAATAGATTTTTCTAAGCGAATGCCGTTTATCTCCATTTCTGTGAGAATTGGCAAAATATCCATTTCTAGATTAAACAATTCTTTGATTTTTTGATTTTCGTTTGCGTTTATCTCTTTTTCAAAATAATTCCAAAGCTTTAATGTGAAATCAGCATCTTCAGCAGCATAAGGAGTGGCAACTTCCACGTCCAAATCCATAAAAGTTTGGCCTTTTTTCACAATGGAATCGAATTCTGTGCCTTTTAAGCCAAGCTTTGTTTCTGCAAGTTTTTCTAAACTAAATGAAGTTTTTGAGCCGTTTTCAGTTTTGTCTGGATTTAAAAGCCAAGCTGCTATCATTGTATCAACTTTTTTTGCTTTTGAATTGATAACATCAAGTCCTGCAGTTTTTAGAACTTTCAAATCGTATTTTCCGTTGTGAAAACAAATTGTGATATCAGCATCGAAAAGTCGTTTTAGTTGATTTAGAGCGGCTTTTTCTTCTACAAGTTCCCCAGCCAAAAGCATATCAGTTACTCGAAGTGGGATGTA
Organism: Treponemataceae bacterium; assembly: GCA_045631425.1. Lineage (GTDB taxonomy): Bacteria > Spirochaetota > Spirochaetia > Treponematales > Treponemataceae > Treponema_I. Next base: position 3,360 of record JAZQUR010000093.1, read on the forward strand.
AAAGCCTTTGCCTTCCTCAACAGAAAGTGAAAATCCTGCAAGATTTGCTTCAAGTGGATTTAAGTTGTCTGTTTCTGTGTCAAAAGCCACAAGTTTTTTTTCTATCGCCAAATCAACAAGACTTGAAAGTTCATTCAAAGTTCTGATAGGGGAGTATTCGCCCTGATTTTGTACTGGCTCTTTTATCTCGAGAGTTTCTTGTGAGTTTTCTATATGTTGATTTTCAGTTTTATCTGCTGTTTTTTGAGAAACTGGCTCAGATTCTGCTGCTAGTGAAAAATCATCAGGATTTTCTAGCAATCCGTACTCAAAATATGATTTTGCCACTGATGGAATGCCAAGTTCTTTTAGTTTATTTCCAGTTTCTTTGTATTTTAGTTTTTCTGTTGAAAAGTTTGCGATGTTAAAATCAATTTGTACATCAGTTTTTAGTGCGATAAGTTCTTTTGAAAAATAAGCGCTTTCTTTTCCGGTTCGAAGTTTTTCACCCATAGCACCTTTTATAGAATCTGCTTGTTGATATAAAGCATCTAGTGAACCGTATTCTTTTAACAATTTTGAGGCTGTTTTTTCGCCAACACCTTTTACACCTGGCACGTTATCCGCCGTATCCCCGATAAGTGAAAGAAAGTCTAACATTAATTCAGGTTTTACGCCCCATTTATCTTCAACGTCGTCTATGCCAAGTTCTTGCCAACCTCCAGTTTTATCTGGACTCATCATGGTTGTGTTTTCTGTAACAAGTTGCATTAGGTCTTTGTCGCAAGAAAGGATTTTGCAGTTAATATTTGATTTTTCACAAAGTGTGGCTACTGTTGCGATGATGTCGTCTGCTTCAAATCCGTCTTGGCGAAGAACTTTTACACCAAGGGTAGAAAGTAAATCTTCGATAACTGGGATTTGTGCATGTAAATCTTCTGGAGTTTTGTCCCGAGTTGCTTTGTATTCTGGGTATATTTCGTGTCTGAAAGTTGGAGTTCGAGAATCAAATGCTGCGATAATATTTTGAGGATTGTGGGTTCGTATAAGATTTATAAGATTTCTAAAAAAACCGAAAACAGCAGAAACATTTTCGTTTTTGCTGTTTACCAGTGGCCGAGTAATAAATGCAAAATATGAGCGATAAATTAACCCATAAGAATCTATTATGTAAACGTTTTTATTTTCACTCATATTTTGTACCTATCCTTTTATTGTTTTAAGCCTCGTTTAAATTCTGTAACTCTTGCACAGGCTGTTGTGTTCCATGGACTGAGATCGCCACGTTTTAAGAAATGGTAACCAACTCCAGCAATCATGGCACCGTTATCTGTACAAAGTTTTAGTGGTGGGAATATACAGCGTAAATCTGTTCGTTCTGCTAACATTGAGCGAAGACGAGAGTTTGCTGCAACGCCGCCACCAGCTACAATAGTTTTTATGCCTGTGTCTTCTACTGCTTTGAATAATCGGCTTAAAAGAATTTTTACAGCTGTTTCTTGGAAAGCAGCACATATGTTTTCGTTAGTTTTTTCGTATTCAGGATTCCAAAATTGGTCAATTTGATTGATAACCGCAGTTTTTAGCCCAGAATAAGAAACATCATAACGATGCTTGTCTGCCATGCCTTTTAAGTTTGGCATTGGGAAATTTGCAGCTTTTGGGTTTCCTTCTTTTGCAAGTTTGTCGATTACAACTCCACCTGGATATCCAAGATTGTAGAATTTTGCAACTTTGTCAAAAGCTTCACCAACTGCATCATCAATGGTTGTTCCTAAAACTTCGATTTTGTCAAAGTCTGATACTTTACAGATAATACTGTGGCCACCAGAAACCAAAAGCCCAAGATAAGGATATTCCACATCTTTCATAAGATCTTCTTGACCTGGTAAAACTAGGTTTGCGGCGTACAAGTGACCTAACATGTGATTTACTGCGATAAAAGGTTTTCCAGTACTCCAAGCAAGAGTTTTTCCAAATGTTAAGCCAACTAGTAAAGAGCCCATAAGCCCCGGACGATTTGTTGCTGCAATTCCGTCTATATCGTTGATTGTAAGATTTGCTTCTGACAAAGCTTGTTTTACAACTGGCAAAATCCACTCAGCATGTTTACGACTAGCAATTTCTGGAACAACGCCATTGTAAACTTGATGAAAAGGAATTTGAGTTGCTACAACATTACTAATAATTTGCTTTCCATCTTCAACAATGGCACAAGCTGTTTCATCACAAGAAGATTCAATCCCAAGAATTTTCAAAATTTATACCGCCCTACAAAAAATGTATTTTATTCTAAGTTCCATTTATCTATTGAAGAATCATATCCCCAAAGTGCATCGTAAAGTGATGATGAAGTAGCAGTTACAGATACAAAGAAATTATCCTTGCCGTCAAATTTCCAAATACCAAGAATCTCTCTATCTCCAAAAGCACTTTCTGCGTTGCCTGCTAGGTATGAGAAAGTTAACGAGTTAGAAGTTTCATTGATTTTAGCAACAAAAGCACCAGATTCTGTTCCAACATAGATATAGTTTTCAAAAATTGTCATAGAAGTTGCTGAAAAATTAGTTGATACAGTTTTTAGTGAAGCAGGACTGTTTCCGTATTTGATTTCAGCACCACTTGCAAAGTAAAAGTTGTTTTCAGAAACAGTGCAAGCAGTTGTTCCAAAGAAATAATCAACACCGCTAAGAGATACTGCAGCTACAACATTTTTTGCTTCTGCGCCATCAACTAAAGTTGGATTGATTTCAGTTTTATCATCAATTTTGAAAAGTTTTTCATCTTTTACGATATAAACTGTTTCAGCTTGATTGTCAAATAGTCGAGTTACGTTAGTTTCGCATTCACTCAAAGTAGATGCAATCTTTCCATCATCATCAAGATTTGCAGCGTAAACTGTATTTCCGCTTAGAATATAGATTGTGTCATTTCCAATTGCCATACTAGAAATCTGTTCCACCTGAGTTTCGATTTTGCTCCATCTTTTATCTTCAAGGGATTTGTAGTTTAACATTCCGTTTATAGCGTATAAATAATCTCCAGCTTTTTTGATAGAGGCAACTTTTCCACCGATAGAAGGTTTGTCTAGCTGAATTTCTTGTGAAATATCATAAAAAATGTGGTCTTGTTGACAAGAAGCAAAAACTAAAATTAATGCAAGAATTAATAAAGGTAATTTTTTCATTTGTAAATCCTTTTGAAATCAAAACTATAAGTGATATCTAACACCTACTGAAATATCAGAAATAATACCTACGTAGTTGTATTTTTTGTCTTTGAAATTTTGTGGCATAATGTAAACACCGCCTAAAACACCAAAAGACCAATCTGATGAAACTCTGTAGTAAAGTCCAATTTCTGGTTTCATTGTTAATCCGAAGTAGCTTTTATCTAAGTAGTTTTGGATTGTTCCACCAAATCCAAGATAAACAGGCACTTCAAATGAACCAGAATTGAATTGGTATCCAACTTTTAGTAAAAATGGAATGCAATAAAAAACATTTGAACCAACAGTTGTTAGATAGTTAAATCCAATATCACCACCAATATTAAAATTGTCAGTGATAAAATAATGGTAACCCAAAGTTCCAGCACCACCAGTTTTTAGTTGTTCTGGTTTGTTTGGTAAATTTACAGAAAGATTAACTTTTGCGTATTGATCACCTTTTTGACTTGCTCTAAAAACATAATCACTATCAATTTCTTGAGCAAAAAGTCCAAAACTGGCTACTAAGCAAAGAATTAAGAAAATTAGACGTTTCATATAAGAAGTTCTCCTATTTTATATTATAAAAATCTATGGAAATAAGTGTTAAAATTTTGTACAATATTATACATCAGACTGTAATAATATACTTGTTTTGGCACTCAATGTCCACATTAGAAAACCAAAACAATGATGTTCAGTTACAATTTACATTATCAGATTTTATTAAATTAAAATTCTTTTATTAGGAGAAGATATGGCAGCAACAATTATTGATGGATTTGAAATTGCACGACAAGTTCGTGAAGAAGTAGCAAATAAAACAGCAGAGCTAAAAACAAAAGGAATTAATCCTTGTTTGGCAGTTATTTTAGTTGGCGAAAATCCTGCAAGTGTTTCTTATGTTACTGGAAAACAAAAAGCTTTAGCAGAAGTTGGAATGTTAGACAAATCAATCAAACTTCCAGAATCTACAACAGAAGAAGAATTGCTAAATTTAATTGATGAGCTAAACAAAGATGATAGCGTTCACGGAATCTTGGTTCAGTTGCCACTTCCAAAACATATTAACGAACAAAAAGTGATTTTAGCAATCAGTCCAGATAAAGACGTTGACGGTTTCCATCCAGTAAGCGTTGGAAATCTTGTTATTGGAAATAAATCATATCTTCCTTGTACACCACACGGTATTATCGTACTTTTGAAAAAAATGGGAATTGAAACAGACGGAAAAAATGCTGTTGTAATTGGTCGTTCAAATATCGTTGGAAAACCAGTTGCACTTTTGCTAACTCGTCGAGAATGTAATGCAACTGTAACAATTTGTCACACAGGAACAAAAAACTTGGCTGAAATCACAAAGCAAGCTGATATTTTGATTGCTGCTGTTGGAAAACCTCAAACTGTAACTGCTGATATGGTAAAACCAGGGGCAGCTGTTATCGACGTTGGTGTAAACCGTATTCCAGATGAAACTAAAAAAAGTGGTTTCCGCTTAGTTGGGGATGTGGATTTTGAAGCTGTAAAAGAAATTGCAAGCTTTATCACTCCAGTTCCAAGAGGTGTTGGTCCAATGACTATCGCTATGTTGATGCAAAACACTCTTGAAGCCGCAATGGAAAAACTAGAAAAATAATGAAAGATATTCAAAATCAAAACGACAATAGAAAAATCCCTTTGCAAAAAGTTGGCGTAAAGGGATTAGAATATCCTATCGTGGTTTTAGATAAAAAGAATAAGACCCAAAATACAAGTTGTAACGCAGACTTATTTGTAAACCTTCCTCATCACTTTAAGGGAACTCACATGAGTCGCTTCATAGAGATTTTTCACAAGTATCACAAAGATTTGTCTATGAAGCAGTTTTTGCTTATGTTAGAGGAAGTGTGTACAAAACTAAATGCGGAAAAAGCCTTTGGAACTATAAGGTTTCCTTTTTATCTTGAAAAGGAAGCTCCAGTTTCTAAGCAAAAAGGCATGATGTGTTATCAGTGTACCTACGAAGGTGAAGTTTCCCTAAAGGAAGATTCTACCTTTGAAAAGCATTTTACAGTTTCTATCGAAGTGCCGGTTACAACTTTGTGTCCTTGCTCAAAGGCAATTAGCCAATATGGGGCTCACAATCAAAGAGGCGTTGTAAAAGTAAAATTGCAAGGTTCTCACTTTTTCTGGATTGAGGATATTATCAATTTGATAGAAAATTGTGCTTCTTGTGGAGTTTTTTCTGTGCTAAAACGACAGGATGAAAAGTTTGTAACAGAACAAGCCTATGAAAATCCTCGATTTGTAGAAGATGTGGTTAGAGAAGTGTACACTGCTTTAAAAGATTGTGAAGCAGGATTTTCATGGTTCAGCGTAGAAGCAGAAAACTTTGAAAGTATTCACAATCACAGTGCATACGCATACACAGAATATCATTCATAAACAAAAGGAAAGCTTATGAAGTATTTGTTTGAAACTTATGGTTGTCAGATGAACAAAGCAGAGTCTGCTTCCATAGAACAGCTTTTTATTGATAGAGGTTGGGAAGAAGCAGAAAATCCCGGAGTTGCAGATTTTATCGTGATAAACACTTGTTCAGTTCGTGCTACAGCAGAATCACGGATTTCAGGCCGTTTAGGCTGGTTTTCAGCTCTCAGAAAAGAACGGAAAAAAGCCGCTGAAACTGGGGAAGATACTTATATCCAACCAGATAAACATTCAGAAAAATTCTTAGTTTCTCCAAAGGATTTTACCCTTGTGGTTACAGGATGTATGGCAGAACGTCTAAAAGATGATTTGAAAAAGCAATATCCTGTGGTGAATTACGTAGTGGGAACTTTCCAAAAGCAAAATTTCTTGGATATTATTCAAGCATCTGAAAAAGGTGTGGAATTACAAAAAATTGATGAAGAACCAGTTTACACATTCGCCCCTTTATCCTACGAAAAAGGTTCATTCCAAGCTTTCGTGCCAATTATGCACGGCTGCAACAACTTTTGTGCATATTGTATCGTGCCTTACGTACGGGGCAGGGAAGTTTCCCGTTCTCCAAAAGCGATTTTAGAAGAACTAGACCAACTTTCAGCTCGTAAAGTTCGGGAAATCACCCTGCTTGGACAAAACGTAAACTCATATTCTTACGAAGACGAAGTTTATGGCAAAGTTGATTTCCCAGTTCTTATGCAAATGATTGCTGATCATCTCAAAAAAATTGACTCAACAATCGGCTGGGTTCGCTTTATGTCTAGCCATCCAAAAGATATTTCTGAAAGATTGATTGAGGTTATCGCAAAAGAAAGAGTGATTTGTCGTCATATTCACTTGCCAGTTCAGCATGGTTCTACAAAAGTTCTCCAAGAAATGAACAGAAAATACACCCGAGAAGATTATCTTGCAAAAGTTGAAATGATTAAACAAAAATTGCCAGATGTTTCTCTTACAACTGATATTATGCTTGGTTTCCCTGGTGAAGACGAGGATGATTTCCAAGATGTTGTAACTTTGCTACAAACTGTGGGATATGAAGCTGCTTTTATGTATTACTACAATCCTCGTGAAGGCACAAAAGCATACACAATGGAAAACCAGATTCCACTAGAAATCAAAAAGCAACGTCTTTCAAAAGTAATTGATATTCAACTTGCAATTAACCGAAGAGAAATGACAAAACGAATCGGAACCGTAGCAAAAGTTCTTGTTGAATGTGTTTCAAAAGATAATGAAAATGAGCTTCTTGGTCGCACTGAACAAGACGAACACGTAGTTTTTCCTGCATCAAAAGACTTGATAGGAAGCTTTACTAGTGTTAAAATTCTAGAATTAGTTGGAAATACTTTCAAAGGCGAACTAGTCTAGATATTGGGGGAAAAATGCCAATAAAGTTGATTTTGTTTTTAATTATTGTTGTGGTTGTTACAGTTTTTGCTGGATTTAACACAACAAATGTTTGTAACGTATCTTTGGTTTTTCATGAATTTGAAAATGTACCAGTTTTTGTAACTGTTTTATTTTCTTTTGTTGCTGGGATTTTTGTAATGCTTCCCTTTGCATTTAGAAAAAAGAAAACACCTTCAGTTCAAGAAAATATTCAAAAAACTGTTGTAGCACAAAACTCTCAAAATGATGATGAAAAAACAGTTTTCAAAATCAAAGCAGGAAGTCAAAAAACAAAGGTTGATTCTAAAAAAACAGAAAAAACCGAATAAAATTATTTGTTCTGAAAAGGATTAACCTATGAAAAAGATTTGTTTTGCATTTTTATTTTGTATTTTATCGATTTCTCTAGTTTTTTCTCAATCAAAAAAAACTCCAGAATCAATTTTAGGTATCACTAAAGAAACAATTTTAGAAAGCCTTGATACGGAAAATGCAATTCAAAAATTACAAACATCTTTGAAGGGTAAACTTTCCTTAGAAGAACAATTTGATATTTACGCTTTTTTAGCAAACCTACAAGAGCAAACTGGAAAATATCCAGAGGCACAAAAAAATTACAGTATTGCATCTAATCTTTCTGCAAGTATAAATGCTTCAAAAGGCGGAAATGCTGTGGCAGACTTTAATATGCTTTTAGGTGCAGTACGCTGTGCTTTATCTTGTGGAGACACATCTTCTGCTGACTTTATTTTAAGTACAGCTTTCATTTCTTGTACCGACATAAAAGTTATCTCATACGTAAAACTTTATGCTGTATGGAGTTGGCTATGCAAAGCTGACGATTCTACAGAAGTTTTACAACCTATTGCAGTTTTAGAATCACTTATTCAAGATTCTACAGCAGTTTCTATTCATCCTCAAAGTTTACTAACTTTATGGTACGTAACTGGTAAAAAAACTTACGCTGAAACCCTGCAAAAAGATTATCCAACTTCCCCAGAATGTGCTTTAGCCGAGGGTGCAGTTAGCGTGATGCCAGCTCCATTTTGGTTTTTTGTTCCAGCAAGTCGGCCAGAAGCAGTGGAAAAAGCAAAAAAAGCACTAACAGAAAAAAAGACAGAAATAGTTGAAGAAAGCAAAACAATTAAAGTTGATGAAAAAGCCCAAATATCAACAAAAAATGAAACTCCTCTAAAACAGCAACTTGGATTTTTCAGTAGCAAAGATAATGCACTTTCTCTTGTGAACCGACTTTCTGAAAAAGGATTTGATGCAGAAATCATCGAAGAAAAACGTGCTAGCGGGACAATATATTTTGCAGTTGTAGTTCCTGAAAACGAAAATGGTACAATTGGCCAAAATCTTAAAAAAGCAGGATTTGAGTGCTATCCTGTATATTAAAAAAAACAGAGAAATTAGAGAAATTAGAGTATTTTTAGGTTTCTAATAACTAGAAAATATGTTATAATTAATCACTATGAATCGCAAACTAACTCTTTGCACTATAACATTATTTACATTAATTATTTTTTCTCTTTTTTTTACAAGTTGCAAAGCTGAAGTTGATAATCGATTTTATTTAGACAATTTTTGGCAGTGGGATATTGGAGATGATGATGGAACTGCCCCTGCTTCTATTGTTACAGGTCAGGGATTAAAAAAACTTGCAATCGACCAAGAAAAAAACTTTGCAAATCTTTTTGACGATAAAAAAGGCTATGTTTGGCTTCGTGCTGACTTTACACTTCCAGAACATTTAAAAAATAAAGATTTGGGAATTTTTGTTGGTACTATCAAAATGGCAAGTCAGATTTATGTCAACGGAAAAACTGTTGGTTCTGCTGGAATTTTCCCTCCAAAAGAGTTTACAAGTGGAACTTCTGTACATGGATATTCAATTCCTTACAGTTACTTAAATCAAGATGGCGAAAATACAGTTATTATCAAAATATGGACAAATACTGTAGGTAGTATTTCTTCTCGGGTTTTTATCAACGATGTAAAAGATGTCTTACTTTTAGCGGAAAAAGAAAATTACAACGTATCAAAATTAAATCACTCTTTTTCTGCAGCTATGATATTAATAGGTGTTTTCTATTTTTTCATGTATTTATCAAGAAAAAAAGCAAAAGAGCACTTAATGTTTTCATTGCTAAATATCACATCTGCTTTTTATATTGTGCCTTTTTACATTGGAGAAGTGCCTTGGTTTAATTCTGATGTTATCTCTTATTTGACTTTCGCAAAAGTTTTCTCAGGACTTTTTCTTCATATTACAATTTGGCTTGTTACTTCTTTTGAATTTGACTTTATTCAAAAGAAAGAAAGCAAAAAGAGCTATATCTTTAGATTGGTTTTACTAGCAATTTCTTGTATTTTAGTTCTCTTGCCTAGAACCTACCGTGGTTTTTCTGCAATTTTACCAATTACTTGTGTTTTTTCTGGTATTCAGGTTCTTATCGCAACTCATGCAGTTTTAAAAGGTTTTGTAAATAAAGAAAGAGACGTTTATACTATTTTTATTGGTTTTGTTCCAATTTTAATAATGCTAGTTGTTGATTTTGTTATTCACGTTATTTTGAAAAATACAACTCAGCCATATTATACAATTTTCGGTTGGCAATGTTCTATAATCGCTTTCTTGCTAATTTTAGCAGTTCGTTATGGTAAAATTTACGCAGAGTTTGAACGGTTAAATGGAAAATTGGAAGCAGAAGTTGAGCAACGAACCATAGAATTGATAATGGCAAACAAGAATTTGCAAAAAGAACAAGAAGTTGCTCAGCGTGATATGGATATGGCAGTTCATATTCAAAAGTGTTTCTATCCAGATTTGAATCAACAATATATCGGTTGGGATATTGCGGCTTATTTCCAACCACAGTCAGGTGTATCAGGGGATTTATACGATTTCTACGAAAAAGGCGAAAAACTAGAAGGTGTTTCAATTTTTGACGTTTCTGGCCACGGTATTTCAGCGGGGTTAGTTACAATGCTTTCAAAGCATATTATTCGTAGGGAATATTTAAAAGGTATAGCGCAGCGAAAAGACCTTTCCACAATTATGGAAGAAATAAATAAATCTGTTATTACTGGAAAGGGAAATATCGAAAATTATTTAACCGGTTTGGTTATCAATCTTGGAACTTCCTATCAAAAAGATAAGTGTAAGTGTCAACTTGTAAATGCTGGACATCCTTATCCGTTGATGTATTCTGTTGCAAAGCACGAAGTTATAGAACTTGTTTCTCAAACTGAACATTCTGTTGGTTCAATCGGTATGAGTGGAATTGATGTAAATTTCCCTAGATTGGATTTTGTTATGGATAATCAAGATGTTTTGGTTTTATTTACAGATGGAGTAAACGAGTACGAAAACAAATCTGGTGAGCAATACGGTAAAAAACACTTAGCAGAAGTTCTAAAAACTATGGGAACTTCATCTGCAAAACGTATTTTAAATGCAATTTTAAGCGATATTAATTCTTTTTCTCAAGGCGTGCCTCAACAAGACGATATCACAATCCTTGTTATCAAGCGAAACAAGGACGTTGATTACATTCCTGAGTTGTAGACCATTATCCAATAAACTCTGATAAAGTTTGGAACAAAACAGCTGGTTCAAAAGGTTTTGCGATATGTGCATTCATTCCAGCTAGTAGTGACTTTTCAATATCTTCTTCAAAAGCATTTGCACTCATAGCAATAATCGGAATGATTTTTGCGTATTCTTTTGCTGATGCTCTTATCTGTTTTGTTGCTTCTAATCCGTCCATAATCGGCATACGAATATCCATGAGAATTGCATCAAAATAATTTTCAGGCTTTTCTACAAATAAATCCAAACCTTCTTTTCCATTTTTGGCAATTTCAAGATTTATCCCTTTTGATTCTAGCAATCGTTTTGCAACTTCGATATTTAACGCATGGTCTTCGCAAAGCAAAACCCGTTTTCCTTGTAAGTTTTCAAGAGATAGGCTAGTTTGATTTTTTTCTTCCTGATGATAATGCTTTGAATCTTTGCAAAGTTTGAGTTTCAAAAGAATATTAAACTCTGTTCCTAAGCCTTGAGTAGAGTCCACAAAAATAGAGCCACCCATCAATTCTATAAGATTTTTACAAATTGCAAGACCAAGGCCGGTTCCCTTGTAGGAAGAAGCTGTTCCCACGTGTTCTTGCTCAAAAGTGTTAAACAAGTGAGGTAAAAACTCTTTACTTATACCGATTCCGTTATCTGTAATTGTAAAGCGGATAAGCGCATCTTTTTTTGTGATTTTTTCTTGGGTGATTGCAAATGTAACTTTTCCATATTCTGGAGTAAATTTCATTGCGTTTCCGATGATATTTATCAAAATTTGTTGGATTTTCATAGAATCACCAAGATAGCAATCTTCAGTTTCTGATAAATATATACAAGAGTAATCAATATGCTTTTCTTCAGCTTGACTTGTGAAAATTGTATTTATATCACTGATAAAGTTTTTGAAAGAAATGGTGTCTTCTTTAAACAAAATTTTTCCGCTTTCAATTCGAGACATATCCAAAATATCGTTGATAAGAGAAAGCAAGAATTTTGCTGAAACATCAATTTTGTTAAGACAATCTTCAACATAGTCCTGATTTGCGATGGATTCTAGAGCAAGAGTTGTAAGCCCGATAATGGCATTCATAGGTGTACGGATTTCGTGACTCATTCTTGATAAGAACTCTGTTTTAAGCATGCTTGCGTGTCGAGCTTGATCAAGGGCAACAGTCAACAAATCCTTTTGATTCATTTCTGTTTGGATAACATTGGTGATATCAGAACGGGTAAAGAAAATTGTGGTTTTACTAGAATCAAGATAACTAAATTTCCACATTCGCCATTCGTTGTTTTGGGTTTTTGGAAATTTACACAAATAAACATCATCTTTTTCAAGGGCTTCTAAAATTGTACTTAAAGAAAGTGAATGAATTGCTTCATCATAACAATTTGGACTAATAAAGTTTTTTAGTCCTTCTGCAACTTCTTCGTTATAATTTTGTTCAGAATTTTTTGTAGGAATGTTGCGAAGACGATTTCCAAAATTGGTGAAAAGTCCACTGTTTGTATCAATCAAACCGATAAGTTCGTAATCACTTTGAATCAACTTGTTGATTGTTTGATTTAATGTGATTCTTTGGTCAATATCACGAATGTAGAAAATTGCTTCGATGTCGTGAGTGTCTGGATTTTCCATAATATCAATGGCAAAAAAGCGCCATTTTGGAATTCCTACGTCCATAAAAAGCTTTTGTTCACAAGTGAAACTTGTGTTTCCATTTTTGTATTCGTTTATTAAGTTTTGTTTGCTAAAAGTCCGCAAAAAATCTGGGATTTTGCTTTCGATGGCAAAAATCTTTGTTAAACTGTAGAAAAAATTGTCTACAGAACTTGTGTCAAATAAATCTTCATTTACGTTTTTTTTGAAATCTTTGTTATTACAAGTGTCTTTTGTTAGATTAAAGTAAAAGTTTGCAAGAGTGTGATGTTTTGAAATCAAACTGTAATTTTTGAAAAGTCGATATTTTTCTTTTGTGCGAATTAACTCGGTAATATTTATGGCATTTGCAAGGATTTTAATCGGTTTTCCTTGTTTGTTTACGATAAGTGTGTAGTTGTTTTTTAGCCAATCCCACTGATCTGTGATTATGTTTTTGCGCCGAGAAATAATAGATATTTTTCTTTCGCCTTTTAGAAGTCTTTTGTAAGCAGCTACGTGATTTTCGATATCATTCGGATGGATTCCACAATCTCCTCTGAATTTTTCAAAAAAATCTTCTTCGTCTTGATATTTGTATGGAACGTTGCCATATAAATGGATACTTTGGGAAAATGGAGTTACCGTTTGATTTTCAAGGTCCATGGTCCACAGACAAATCCCTGCATCATACATTGTGATAAAATAATTTTCTTCTAATTCATGATAACCTGGTAATTTGTGAGCAGTCCCCATTGCTTTTACAGGCTTCCCATTTTCATCAAAAACGGTGGTATATTTTACATAAAATGAATCTTCAGTTTCATGTTTGCTATTTAGCTGAATTATTGTTTCTGCTTCTTTTGCACCTTCCTTTATGCGTTGGTGAAGGTCTATGTATTTTTGTTTACAGGATGGATGAATATATTCTGTTGATAAGTGAGATTCTGGGTGATATTTTGATATATGTTCTTGATTTTTTTCTGCAAAAAATAGAGATGGTGTGGTAACTGTATTGTTTATTACATCATATTCCCAACAATATAAGCCAACTTGTTTAGCTATTATTGATTTTTGATCTAAATCTTTTTGTTTAATTTGTTCAACGTAGGAATTAACTATTTGTTCTTTTTCTTCATCTGTGGTTTCTGAAGTTATTTTTGAAGCGAAATCTAAAAGTGTTTCTTTTAAATTAATAATGGACTTTAAATTCATAGAATAATTTTATCATAAAATTATGGGTTTTCCAAATTTTTTTTATTTTTGTAGGATATTTTCTAGGAAATCCCATCAAGAAAAAAAAACATTGTGATATTTAAAATCCTCTGTTAAAATTAGCTTATGTATAAACCAAACGAATCACGATATGAAACCATGTCTTATAATCGCTGTGGAAAAAGCGGATTGAAGTTGCCAAAAGTTTCTCTTGGATTTTGGCATAATTTTGGTAGTAAAGATGTTTTTGATAACATGGTTGCTATGTGTAGAACAGCTTTTGACAATGGAATTACTCATTTTGATTTGGCTAACAATTATGGTCCTGTTCCGGGCTCTGCCGAAGAAAATCTTGGGAAAATTCTAAAGCAGGATTTTGCAAATTATCGGGATGAATTAGTTATTTCCTCAAAAGCAGGATATGACATGTGGCCTGGCCCTTATGGTGATTGGGGGTCTAAAAAATATTTGATTGCAAGTTGTGACCAAAGCTTGAAACGTACCGGGCTTGAATATTTTGATATTTTTTATCATCACCGATTTGATCCAGAAACCCCTCTTGAAGAAACAATGGAAGCATTAAATCACATTGTAAAAAGTGGACGTGCTTTATACGCTGGAATTTCAAATTATAATAAACAACAAACTGAAGAAGCTGCAAAAATTCTAAAATCCATGAATTGTCCATTTATCATTAATCAAAGAAGTTACTCAATTTTAAATCGGTCAATCGAAGAAGACGGCTTAAAAGAATACGCTGGAAAAAACGGAATCGGAATAATTGCATTTTGCCCACTTTCACAAGGACTTTTGACTGATAAATATTTATCCGGAATTCCAGAAAATAGTCGTGTAAAAACAAGCGGCATTTTTCTAAAAGAAAGCGACATTACACCAGAATTGGTTACTAAGTTGAAAGCTCTAAACGAAGTTGCCGCTTCTCGTGGGGAAAGTCTTGCTCAAATGTCTTTAGCTTGGGTTTTGCGAGATTCTGATGTAACAAGCGTTTTGATTGGAGCATCTCGTCCAGAGCAAATTGTAGAAAATTGCAAAATTGTTGACGCAAAGCCTTTTACATCAGAAGAACTTTCAAAAATCGACGAAATTTGCAAAAACTGATAAAAAGAGAAGTCAGAAATCTAGAAATTTAAATTTTCGATATACTTTTTGTTAAATAGGGGATTGCCACCTAATTCTATTGATTTAGAGTTGGTGGCGATTTTTTTTATCTTTTCTCGATTTTCTTCGGAAAATACCAAATCCACAGCACCAAAACCTGCTCCATTTCCAAGATATTCTATTTTTCCTTGGAAATCTAATGGGAGAAGGCCGATTTCCAAAATATCATCCTCTGAAAGTGCGTTTCCAAAATTCCCACAAATATAGCAACTCTTAATATCAGCGGATTTTGTGTTTGTTTCCCAAAGCAAAACTTCCACGCCAGTTTTTATAGCAGATTTTGCTAGCTGTAGTTGGCGAACATCCTCTTGGGAAAGGGGACTATTTGGGTTTTGTGGATTCTGGAGAATTTCCCCAGATTTGTCCATAATCTTATTTTTCAGCATTTTTGCAAGATAGCTTATAGCCGTTGACCCATTAATATTTTTTGAAAGATTTTTCCCCTCAAAAGCAGGTCCCGCTGCACAAGATGCTCCAAAAACATTATCTTCGTTAAAAAGCAAGATTTCACCGTTTGTTCCAATATCCACTACTAGAAATGGAAAAATATCTTGGGCTGGAAAAGTTTTCTTTGCTTTGTTTAGTGCGAAAAATCCTGCAGTAAGAGCATCGGCGCCTAAAAAAGCGTCCATAATCGGCGGGATGTAAACAGTTTCATTTGGGGAAAGTTCTGAGATTTTTGTGATATAGCCGAATTTGCTTGGACTTGTAAATGGAAAAACTTCAAATCCTTTTAATGAAAGATTTTCTAAAATGGAAATCATGACAGAATTGCCTGTTATTATTATAGAAGAAAAAATGCAGTTTTCCCTGATTTCAGATGACAATCTTCTTATCAAACTTTGGAGTTGGAAAATTATTCCTTCCCGAAGTTTTGCGTTTCCGTTGTAGTGGGCGTACATCACTCTGGAAATTACGTCTTTCCCGTAGAGATATTGGGCGTTTTTTTCTTCGATTTCAGCTTTGATTTTTGTTCCAATTTGGATTTTTTGGTTTTCTTCCACGCAATATTGATTTTCAACAAGGTAGGCTTTTACGGTGGTTGTTCCAATATCAATGGCGATTCCAAATTGGTTTTGGATATTTGAAGTTTCCTTTTTCATAAAAAAATAGGACCGAAGAAGAAGTTTTGATATTTGCTTTTTCACTTTTAGTGATTTTAAGCGCAAAACTTTTCCCAGTCCTTTTATCAGTTTTATTTGTTTTGTTCGTTGTAAGCTTGTCTAACAGCTTTGGCTAGTTGGTCAGCGCAAGATGTTTTTCTAAAACCGCAAGTGTTGCCAGCAAGTTTATCTTCGATTTCAGAAACTTTCATATTATTTACAAGGATAGAAATTGCTTTTAGATTTCCGTTGCAACCACCTGTAAAACTTACGTTTGAAATAACGTCACCATCAATATCAAAATTAATACTTGTAGAACAAGTTCCGGATGTTTTGTATGTGTAATTCATAAATTAATATTACAAAATTTTTGATTTTTTGAAAAGCCAATTATTGAAGCAAAGACTACTTGTATTCCCAAAAAGTAAACGCACTCATCACAGTGAAAGGTTTTTCGATATTTGCGCCTGTTTCCCGACGAAATGAACCAAAATCAGTTTCGCAACTTGTACAGTTTTTACAAGCAACTATATTTTCAGATTTTACGCCGATTTTTTCCAAAACGTAGATATTTGCTTTTTCTAAGGAAAGCATTTGTTTTTTGGAGGAATCTTTTGCGAAGTTTTCATTAAAATATTTTTCTCGCTCTTTATCAACTTTATAGCAACAATCGTGAATGTGTGGCCCTATTATCACTCTAAAATCTTCAGGTTTTGAGTTGTACTTTTTTGAAGCAAAGGAAATTGCATTTTCGATGATGCCAGTTCCTTTCCAGCCTGAGTGAACCACACCAAAAACTTTTGATATTGGGTCGTAAAACCAAATTGGTACGCAGTCTGCAACTGTAATTACCGGAACAAAACTTTTTTCACGGGTGATTATGCCATCGCCTACAACATTTTCATTTGCTACAAATTTTTCTAGATAACCTTCAAAAGTTGGATTTTGGTTTTCATTAAAAAAGCAATTATAAACTTCTTTTGAATGAATAAGTTCTGGTTGGCGAACTCGGTTTATATCAATTTTGAGGGATGAAAAAAAGTTTATGCGATTTGGGTTGTGTTCTGCGTTTCTAAATCGCATGGAACCAGCTTTTTTTAAGGACAATCCACAAACTGGATGATTTTCGTCGTGATAATCCAAATTTGGAAACTGGATTTTTAGAAAATCATCTCTTTGGGAAAGATTTTTGTCAAATATATTGATTTTTAGAACGTTATCGTAAAAAGTCATTTTATTCGTCTTTTGCTATGATTTCAGAAGATTCGATACCTTCAAGATCTTTTAACAATTCTAGTGAAGCGCAAAGTGTTTCGTAAGCATTTAGAAGATTTGCTCTAAATTGTTGGTTTTCGATTCCTTGTAGAACTGATAAATTGGTGATAACATCTTGTTTTACATCACGTTTGATTTTGAGAATGCCTTCTAGAATATTTGTAACTTCACGACAACTTGCTCCAAACTGAGAGGAAAGCATACTAATCTCGGTTTCGATAGCAAGCATTAAAGAGTCCATTCGAGCTTGATTTTGGATTGTTCTTAGTTTTTCTGCAGAAATGCTTTCAAAAGATTCGTAATGAGCGCCACCTTCTGCCAACTTTATATTTAGCGAGAGGATTGCATCGCATTGTCGTGCTAAATCGTTGTATGTATTTGTAAAATCAACTCGTGTTTCTCGGAGAACGAAATCTCCTTCTAGCTGGATAACTTTTAATACTGCGGCGATTTTAGGATAATGTATTTTGAAAAATGAATACAAAAATCCCGCAGAATAATCTCTGTTACAAGGAATTCCGCCCCAAGCTTGTGTCCAAGGTCGGTGTTTTAACAAAGGAAGTTTTTTCTGATTAAAAAGTTTTTCGCAAGAAAGACGAATTTCAGATTTTCTTCTATCTACAAGCCATGCTTCCCATTTTCTATCAAATTGTTTTCGCCATTGGGCTTTGAATTTTACAAACCAATCTTCTATTCCATCTGGATTTGGCAAATTCCAGTCAGCGTCTTTTGAAGCTACTGCCGCAATAGTTTTTATGGGGATAATTCGCAAGAATTTGCTAATTGCAGAAATTGATGATGAACATTGTTCTTGGTACTCTTTTGCAGGATCTCGCATATCATCAATTTGACTTGAAGTTTTTTGAGATGCTGAAAATCCGCCAGTAAGCATGTAAATTGTTTCTAAAACTTCTGGAGTAATTTTTTTTGCGTAACACAAAACTTTTACAAATTGATTTAGTTCTGTAGTTGCATTATCCACTGGACAAATAAATTCTGACACATTGTAAGAATTAAATCGTCCAAGAAATTTTTCAAAAGGAAGTTTTGTTAATTGTTTAACCCATTCTAAAGTTTGTACATTGATATAAAGATTTTGTCTTTCAGAACCTGAAATTTCTGTCAACAAATCTTCCATCTTGCGAATAAGGGAGTTGCGTAATTCTTGGTTTGGAGTTCGTGAAAAATCCACAGAATATGGATCTGCTTCTTTTTCGATTCGTTCATATAATTCTGATAAAAAAAGTGAGCCTAGAAAAACGTAGGCTTCTCCTGGATTATCTTCGTATGCTGCAATTCCCGGTTTGTAGAACTCTGCTGCTTGATGCAAATTCTTTAACTCTAGAAAAAAACTTGTTAACAGGGAGTTCCGTTTGTAATCATAAATAGTAGGATACTTTTTTGTGAGATTTTTTGCTTTTCTGGTAATTAACAAATCGTTATAAATAATTCGTTGACTAACGCCGGTGAAAATTGATTTTAGAAAAAGCCAACATCTTATCAAAATAGATTCGTTTTTTAGTTTTACTTGTATATCAATTTCTAAATCTTGATTTTCTAAAATATCTGGTGCTTCGTTTGCTTCTGGAGTAGATACTGAAACAGATGACAATTTTTGAAGTAAAGTTAGTCTTTCATCCTTTCCAAGTTCAGAAACAAGTCGGTCAAAAGAATTTTCGTAATTCATGGCTAACTCTTGTTTTCTAGATCTTTTTGAGCTTTTAACACATCACTTGTTTCTTCAGGAGTTAATGCTCTAACAATCTTGATATCATTATCAGATGTTTGGATAACTTCTACTTTTGTTGACTTATCCATTGATAAGACTTGCACAATCGGATTTTTAGGATTTTCTGGATTTACATCCACAACTTGAGCAATTCGTCCGTTTGAAAGGTAAACATAACCTCCAATTGGGAATAATGATAAGCTATATAACAATGCTTTTATAACGTTTTCGTCGTAATATTGTTTGTTGTTTTTTAGCATATCAACCATTGCTTCATAAGTTGATTGGGCACTTTTGTAGTGACGAGGTGCTGTAATAGCTTCAAAAGAACAAGCTACACCAATGATTTTGGCATAATTTGATATTTGCTCTGAGCCAAGATGTCTTGGATATCCTGAACCATTTTCTCTTTCGTGATGTTCAAGTACACCAAGACAAATTTTTAGAGGAAACTTAAATTCCTGAAGAATATTATATGAAATAAGTGGGTGAGTACAAATTAATTTTTTGTCAGATGCATTTAGAGTTCTGTCTGTAATGTAAAGCTGTGGTGGAAGTCTAATCATTCCTATTTCATGAAGAATACATGAAACTCCAAGCTCTATAAGATTTGATAGTGGTAATCGAAGTTGCATACCAATAATAATTGCGTACACAGTTGAACGCATTGAGTGTGAAATAAGAAATTCTTTTGCTTTTGCTTCCTGATTTGGTTGAATTCTCAAAACAAAGCGTTTATTTTCTTTGATAAAAATACACAAATCTTTAACTTTATTTGAAAGAGCTTCTAAATCAAGTTCTTTGTGAGTTGCATATCTTGTATAAACTTGGCTGATAAAATTTACATAGTCGTTGTAAATGTTTGTAACAACTGCCATGCGCTTGATTTCTGCATCCTTTTCGATAGCAGGTTCTTTCCCAATATCCTCTAAGTCTATGGTTTCAGCATTTTCTAAAGATTTTTTTACTTCTTCGATTTTAGCGGCGGTGGCTGCATCATAAGTTGGCTTATCTGATGAACTTGTTAACTCGTCAATATCAACTTCTGTGGTTGTTTGAGATAATGAACTTGCAATAACACTTGAACTTTCTGAGCCGTCTGTGAAAATTTGTTTAAAATCCCAGTCTTGTAATGCTTTTATCATTCCTTCTGATAGGGGAATAGAATTTGTCAACAATAAAAATGTTTTGTCTAGCATTACATCAGATGTGAAATATGTTCCAGGTTTTAGTTGCTCAAGGTTAAATGAATTCATTAAAAGTCCTCATAAATCAATTATGATTATAGTAGAGAAAAAATGCAAAATCTAGTCTACTCTAATGATTATCGGCATAATTATACGAATTCTTGAATGAGGAAAAATGTAAAGTGCAAAAAAAAAGCCAAGGAACTTCACACACTGTTCCTCAGCCTAATGTATTGCAGATTTGGTCGTCTGGATGTTTCCGACCAAAGTTTTTGCTTACACTATTTATATCGGAACATCCTGAAAAAACTTAACCAAAATTTATATAGTTTTACATAGCTTGTAAAAGTTTGTTCATTTGGTCTTTTGTACCAATGGTGATTCTAACAAAATCTTCGATTCCCGGTGTGGCAAAGTGACGAATCAACAAACCAGCTTTTTTCACTTGCTCGTAGATTTCTTTTCCCGGAACATCTTCTTTTTTTACGAAGATAAAGTTTGTTTTTGACGGAATAACAAAATATCCCTTTTTTCTAAGCTCATCTGAAAACCATTCTCGAGTTTCTACGATTTCTTTTGTGATTTTCTCGTAGTAGTCAGATGCTTTAAGACATGCTTTTGCTGTAGTTTTACAAATAATATCAACTGGGAAGTGATTGAAAGAGTTTTTTACAGTTGTAAGAGCTTGTATCAATTCTGGATTTCCAACTGTAAAACCGATTCGCATGCCCGCTAGAGAAATTGATTTTGAGAAAGTTCGCACAATCAAAAGATTTTTATAATCTTTTAGCAAACTTAATGAAGACTCAGTTCCAAAATCAGCGTAAGCTTCATCAACTACAAAAATCTTGTCTGATGGAAAATTATCTAACATATTTTTGATTTCAGCTGTAGAAAGCCCGATTCCAGTTGGCGCGTTTGGATTTGCAAAAATCATCCCTGTGGAATTTTTACCAAGTTCTAGCATTTTTTCTGTATCTAGTGAAAAATCCGATTTTAGAGGAACTTTTTCTAGGTCAAGTCCGTAGTATCCTGCGTAAACTGGGTAAAAGCTATAAGAAAACTCTGGAGTTATGATTTTTTTATCTTCATCAAAAAATGCGTAAAACACAAATGATAAAACTTCATCTGAGCCGTTGCCACAGAAAATCATATCTTTTGTGATTTCAAAATCTAGTTTTGATTTTGCATCTTCCACATTTGCCAAAACTCCACCAGTTTTGTTTAGAAAATTGGCGATTTCCAAACGTAAATCAGTTGAATCTGGATCTGGATAAAGTGAAAGTGCAGAAAGATTTGAGTTTAAGAGATTTGTTATTTCTTCTACAATTTCCTTTGGTGGTGGAAAAGCATTTTCATTTGCGTTTAATTTTATGTAATCCCTGTCTTTAAGTTGTTCGCCAGGTTTATAAGGATTTAATGTTTTAAGTCGATTTGCTAACATAAAAACGATTTTAATCAAAACATATATTGAAGTCAACCTTGTAGGTTTTTTATTTTGTTGATATACTAAATCTTAATGGCTACTGTAACAAATATTTTATCACTATTAAAATCATTCGCAACTCATCAAAATGCTGGATATATTCACTATGTGGAATTTGCTGATTATATGCGTCGTTTTGCACAAAAGCATATTGCAGAACAACCTGATATGGCAAATTATCTAAGTCAATCTCAGGACTTATTGCAAAAAGAATTAAATAAGCTTGCTGAATCAAAGAAAATTCACTTGGTTATGAATAATGGCGATATAAAAGGTATCGTAGTTCCAGCTTTTTTCTCAGACCGCTTTACATCAAGAATAAACGAAATATTAAACAATCCTGCAATTCCATATCCTCTACTTACAGATTTACCAAAATATATTCCAACTGATATTGTGGAAAGAAGAAATGCTAGTGATTTAATGGTGGAATTGCTAGACGGAACTATCAAACCAGATAGCAATATTCTCTACGGTTTGGTTTTGCCAAAAGACTTACCATTGGTTTTGGTTCCGGGGAATTTTTCTGGAACAATGTTAGTTGATATTGCGCTTTCAAAAATTCGTCACATGCTTCGAAAAGAAGAATATCATGATTATTTTTTGAAAAAGCTAAAGATTTCTAACCCGGGAAAAGAATTAACTGCTAAAAACTTTTTTACATTGTTCGTTTCGAAACCACAAGAAGTTTTAGAATCTCTAAAAACATCTGGTGACTCTTTTTATTTCTGGAGTCAGTTGTGTTTCTTTATCCGACAAGATTATGAAAAAGTAAAAGATTATACAGCTGAAGATATTTCTATTTTGCAAAGTGTTTCTATCACTGAATATGCAACTGTATTTTTTAAGAATAAAGCTCAACAAGATTTGCAGCGAAATACTGCTTTGAAAAATCTAGAGCAAATTTTGCAAAAGCCACCTTATTATTTTAGCAAAGAGTCGATTTTGAAATTTGTGGATTCAAAGGGAGTTCCACTTTTAGGCCAGTATTCTAATGATGATTTGAATAATTACCTAAAAGAGCAAACTACAAAATCAGAAGCAACAGAATTGCCTGTTTTATTGACTTTTAAAACTTACAATGACCAACTTTATTATATCAATAAATTAAAGGTTATGCCTTTGATTATGCGTTTGTGTACAGATGCTCGTGATACTATACGTTCAAACATCTCAAAAGAATGGTTTGGAATTTATAAGCAATTTGAAACTGTGCCAGAAATGTCTGATTCAAAGGCTTTTGAAAAACGGCTTGAGCAAGAAGTAAAAACTTGTTCACCGATTTTGTATGCTCTTTTGAATTCTAACTTTTTATCTTTGGTTCATTATGAAGCAAGAGTAAATCATGACCCAGTTTCTGCAAAAATCAACTTATTTGCAAATGGACAGATTTTGCCATACAGTGAACTTTTAATGATTAGCCGACAAGAACTTGTTTCTGATGCAAAAATTATGCTTCCTATTTGGTACACAATTCCAGTTATTTCATGGATTGCAGCATTGTTTTTAAAACCTTCAAAAAAGGATAAGCAACGCAAGAAAAAATCTGAAAGTTATAATAAAACTCAGCAAATTCTTCGAGATGAAGGACATGATTCAACTGAGAAAAAATTAGATAGAAAGCAAGAATTAAGAGAAGCTGCAAAAGCAATAGAGGCTGAATTAGTTCCAGAAGGTTCAAATCTAGAAAGAGAATTGTCTGCATATAATCATCAATGGAATCGCATTATCAATAAGAAAAATGCAATGGATTTAACAGATGATGTAAATTCTTTGATTAGAGATTATATCAGAAAAGTTATCAGAACTCTTCATGGAAGTACTTTTACTCGTGAGCGCATTCATAATTTAGCTACAACACTTGGTAATTCAGCTTGTCTTTCAAAAATTCAGGAAAAAGAACAGTTGATTATGTATATTGAGTTGTATATTGTTAAACTTATAAAGAATGTACAATAAAAAGGTGTTCGCTAAAAAATGAAAACAGAAAAGTTTTCTTCTATAAAAAATCTTTGGGAATTGTTTTGTGTTTTTTTTAAGATTGGAGCAGTTACTTTTGGTGGCGGACTTGCCATGCTTCCAATTATTGAAAAGGAACTTGTTGTAAAGAGAGATTGGATTTCAAAAGAAAAGTTGTTAGATTATTTTGCAATAGGGCAAGTTACTCCGGGAATTATTGCGGTAAATGTGGCCACTTTTTTGGGATATTCCCGGGCTGGGGTTTTTGGCGCTTGTATTGCAACTTTAGGCGTTGTTACTCCATCAATTATCATCATTTCTATAATTGCAAAGTTTTTAGCTGGCTTTAGTGACATTGTTTATGTGAAAAAAGCTCTTGCTGGTATAAATGTTGTAGTTTCTGCTTTACTTGTAAAAGTTTTATGGGGATTTAGAAAAAACATTTTCAAGAGTTTTCTTTCCTTTGTAATGTTTGCATTTGCTTTTATTGGCATTACGTTCTTGGATTTTAATACTATTATAGTAGTTATTATTTCAATTTTGTGTGGTGTCGCTTACTTCTTTATCATGGAAGGAAAAAATAAAGGCAAAATCGAAAGAGAAATATCAACTTCTGTAGAAAAATCTGAAAATCACGAAGATGAGAAATCTGTAAATAATTCTAACGAAGGCGGTGAAAAATGACTTTGCTAGAATTATTGTGGACGTTTTTTTATATTGGGCTTTTTACCATTGGTGGGGGACAAGTTGCCATCACTTTGATGTATGAGCCTTTAGTAGAGGGTGGAATAATTTCTGGAGAGCAATTTTACAACATGGTTGCAGTTTCAGAAAGTACTCCGGGGCCTATTGGTATAAATATGGCGACTTACATTGGGTGTGAACTTTACGGTGTCATTGGCGGAATTTTGGTGACTTTTGCCACAATTTTGCCTTCCCTTATTATCATCCTTGTGATTGCAAAGTTTTTTGACAAATATCAAGAAAAACCACTTGTAAAATCAGTTTTCACTTGCATTCGTCCAGTTTCTGCGGGGCTGATTGCCGTGGCTGGTTATGAAGTTTTGAAAATCTCTGTAATCCAAGTTTTTTCTATTCAGCGATTAATCATTTTTCTACTTGCCCTTGCTCTTTTAATGCGAAAAAAGACTTCTATCATACTTGTGATGATTTTGGGCGCTATTGCTGGAATTCTTTTTCTGTAAAACATATAAATTAAAGTTTCGCTTTACATATTGATATCACATTGATACTTAATCTTGTTGCTTAAGTACTTAATATTTTGATATAATGCTTTAACTAAAAAACGCTACTGCGGAGGATAAACGAAAATTATGGCTAGATATCCATTTGAGACCATTGAGCCAAAATGGCAAAAATATTGGGACGATAACAAAACTTTTAAAGTAACTGAGGATGCAAAATTCCCAAAAGAAAAAAGACGATATGTTCTAGATATGTTCCCATATCCATCAGGAGCTGGACTTCACGTAGGTCACCCAGAAGGTTACACTGCAACAGATATTTATTGTCGTTATCTTCGCATGAACGGATATAACGTACTTCACCCAATGGGATATGACTCTTTCGGTCTTCCTGCAGAAAATTATGCTATCAAAACAGGAACTCATCCTTCTATCACAACAAATGCAAATATTGCAAACTTTACTCGTCAGATTAAATCTCTAGGTTTTTCTTACGACTGGGATAGATGTGTTTCTACTTGTGAAAGTGATTACTACAAATGGACACAATGGATTTTCCTAAAATTATACGAAAAAGGACTTGCTTATGAAGCTGAAACTCCAATTAACTGGTGTCCAAGTTGTTTAACAGGTCTTGCAAACGAAGAAGTAAAAGAAGGAAAGTGTGAACGCTGTGGTCAAACTGTAACACACAAAACAATTCGTCAATGGATTCTTAAAATTACTGAATACGCAGATAGATTGCTAGAAGACTTAGAGGGACTTGATTGGCCAGATAGCGTAAAAGCAATGCAAAAAAACTGGATTGGTAAATCAGAAGGCGCTGAAGTAACTTTTACAATCGCTGATAAAGAGGGAAAAGCAACTGAAGATACTTTAACAGTTTACACAACTCGCTGTGATACACTTTTCGGTGTAACATACATGGTTATTGCGCCAGAACACCGCCTTGTTTCAAAATTAACTACAGCAGAACAAAAAGCTGCTGTTGAAAAATACATTGAAGACGCAGCAAAGAAATCAGACCTAGAAAGAACTGATCTTGCAAAAGATAAAACAGGTGTTTTCTCAGGAAGTTATGCTATCAATCCTGTAAATGGAAAATTGATTCCAATTTGGATTGCTGACTACGTATTGATTTCATACGGAACTGGTGCAATTATGGCTGTTCCTGCTCACGATGATAGAGACTGGGAATTCGCAAAGAAATTTAATCTTCCTATTATCGAAGTTCTAAAATCAGAAGTTGATGTTCAAACTCAAGCTTGGACAGAAGACGGAATCCACGTAAACAGCGAATTCTTAGACGGACTAAACAAAGCAGACGCAATCGCAAAAATGTTAGAATGGCTTTCTGATAAAGGTTGCGGTAAAAAAGCTATCAACTATAAACTACGTGACTGGATTTACAGCCGCCAACGCTACTGGGGTGAACCAATTCCTCTAGTACACTGTGAAAAATGTGGATGTGTAGCTGTTCCAGAAAAAGACTTGCCAGTTAAACTTCCAGATGTAAAATCATATCAACCAACTGGAACTGGAGAAAGTCCACTTGCTGCAATTGACTCTTGGGTAAACTGTACTTGTCCAAAATGTGGTGGAAAAGCAAAACGTGAAACTAACACAATGCCACAATGGGGTGGATCATGTTGGTACTATCTACGCTATCTTGATGCAGTAAATCCAGACGCATTTGCTTCAAAAGAAGCTATCGAATACTGGATGCCAGTTGACTTATACGTTGGTGGAGCTGAACACGCTGTTCTTCACTTATTGTATGCTCGTTTCTGGCACAAAGTTCTTTACGACTTGGGCTTAGTAAACTCAAAAGAACCATTCCAAAGACTTGTAAACCAAGGTTTGATTACATCTTTTGCTTACCAAAGAAAAAACAAAACTCTAGTTCCAACTGACGAAGTTGAAGAAAGAGATGGAAAATATTTTGAAAAAGCAACTGGTGAAGAACTAGAAAGCGTAATCGCAAAAATGTCAAAATCTCTAAAAAATGTTATCAATCCTGATGATGTAATCAGAGATTATGGTGCAGACTCAGTTCGTATGTACGAAATGTTTATGGGACCACTAGAAGTTTCAAAACCATGGAATACAAAAGGTCTTGTTGGTGTAAGCCGATTCCTAGAAAAAGTTTGGGCAATGGGCGAAAAACCACTTACAGATGCAGAACCAGACGAAGCAATGAGAAAGCTACTTCACAAAACCATCAAAAAGGTTACAGAAGATACAGCAAATCTATGCTTTAATACAGCAATCAGCCAAATGATGATTTTTGTAAACGACGCATCAAAACTAAAAGAAATGCCAAAATCACTTTGGACAGACTTTGTAAAAATGATAAGTGTTTACGCACCTCACCTTGGTGAAGAACTTTGGGAAAAACTTGGAAACAATAAAACAATCGCTTACGAACCATGGCCAACATATAACGAGGCGTATTGTAAAGACGATACATGTACAATCGTGATTCAAGTAAACGGAAAAATCCGTGACAAAATCGAAGTTCCAATGAACACAGATAAAGCAGAAGTAGAAAAACTTGCTCTAGAAACAGAGGGAGTAAAACGCTACACAGAAGGACAAGATATCGTAAAAGTTATTGTTGTTCCAAATAAAATTGTAAATATCGTTGCAAAATAATTTTCAAACTGATATTTAACAGATAAAGCACTTCGGAAATCAATTCGCTGATTTTTGGAGTGCTTTTTTTTGGACGAATTACCCAAAATCAACTATAATTAAGTTATGAGCTCAAATATCATCGAAAATAACGAAAATATCGAAAATGACCAAATCCAACAACTCCAAAAAATAGTCGACGAATCAAATAATATTGTGTTCTTCGGCGGTGCTGGAGTTTCTACCGAAAGTGGAATCCCAGATTTTAGAAGTGTGGACGGTTTATATCATCAAAAATGGAAATATCCACCAGAAATGATAATAAGCCACAGTTTTTTCGTGAAAAATCCCAAAGAGTTTTACAGATTTTACAAAGAAAAACTATTACCCAAAGGAATTTTACCAAATAAAGCCCACAAAAAACTTGCTGAACTAGAAAAAGTTGGAAAACTCAATGCCGTAATCACACAAAATATCGACGGTTTGCATCAAATGGCTGGAAGTGAAAAAGTATACGAACTTCATGGTAGTGTTTTGCGAAATTATTGTATGAATTGTAAAACATTTTACGACGCGGATTTTATCAGAAATGCAAAAGAAATACCGCTTTGCAAAAAATGTGGCGGAATCGTAAAACCAGATGTAGTTCTATACGAAGAAGGCTTGGATGATAAAATTATTCGTGGTTCAATCGACGCTATTTCCAAAGCTGATTGCCTAATAATCGGTGGAACTAGTTTGACAGTTCAACCTGCTGCAAGTTTGGTTCAATATTTTTCGGGGAAACATTTAGTTATTATCAATAAGGGCGATGTTTTTATGCCAAATGGTGTTGAATTACTTATTAAGGAAAAAATCGGCGAAGTTTTGGACAAAATTTGTTGCTAAATATCCTTGTATCAATTTTTCGATATGGGTCCTTTTGTCTATTGACTAAAAAAATCAATTTATGTTATGCTAATTAAACCTTAATTGGGCCATTAGCTCAGCGGTTAGAGCAGAGGACTCATAATCCTTTGGTCCCCGGTTCAAATCTAAAGACCAAGTCAATTTAGTGCTTCGGGATAGGCGCTAAATCCTTATATATCAAGCATTTACAAATTATCTGACCTTCAGGTTTTTGAAAATGTTAAGCAAATGTTAAGTGCTTAGCAAAAACTTGGAGGACATATGGATTCAAATTATCACATCTTTAAAAAATCAGTAAAATCAAAAGGCAAAACCGTTCATAAGTGGTATTGTTATTGGAATGATCCTGTTACAAGCGTAATGCATCAAAAGGTTTGTAAAGGGTGTAAAACACAAGCGGAAGCCTATGCTTTTGTTTCTGCCCTTCCACCTATTTTCGTTGAAGAAAAAATCACAATAGCTAAAATTGCAGAATGGATGTTTGTTCCAGGAAGTAGTCATATTGAGCGAAATATGAAACTTGGAAAGAAATGGGATAAAGCAACTCTTCGAGATAAACGATTTTGTCTAAATATCATTATTCAACAGTTTGGACAGTTGGAATTGAAAGACTTAACGATTCCTATGGTTACAGAATACTTGATAAATGATAAGCATTCTGGTAGTTGGAAAAATAATTTTATTACTGTTATTCGCGATATTTATGATGAAGCACCATTTCATGGTGTTCCTTTCATTCCGAAACCTGACTTTCCATCTTTTATACGAAATTCACAAAAAAAAGATGTCTTTACTACAGAAGAATTAAATATTTTGTTTAACGAAAGTCTTTGGATTAATTTGAGTAATGAAAAATACAAAAATCATCCTCAATTTGATGAAGGTCATAAATCAATTTATTTGATGCTTTTATGTTGTGCTTCTTTGGGACTTAGAGTTGGCGAAAGTATAGGAATAAGAGCAGGTCAATTTCTTTTTGCCGAGAAAATGTTTGTAGTTGATGGTTTTTACAAAAATGAAGAAAAAATAAGAACCAACTTTAATAAAAAAGGTTCTGAAAATGATCTAAAAATACGCGTAGTTCCTATTCCAGATAATATCAATGAAATAATGAAAAAATATATTCAGGAAAACAAAATTGGTCCTGATGATTATGTTTTTCTTCGGTATGGGCATCCTATAAGACGGTGGCTTGCTGAAAAATGGTTTAAGCAGGCTTTAGAGTTTTCTGGAATTAATGTAGGAAAACGAATTCTTACACCACACTCTTTAAGATACACATATATAACAAGAATGCGTCGTGATGTTGCAGGAGAAACTGTAAAGAAAATTGCAGGTCATACTTCTATGGCAATGACAGACTATTATACAAGAGCTGCAATTCCAGAAATGGTTGCAGCAATAAAGCCTGCTGCAGAAGCTGCTAATAAGTTGTTTGAATAAAAATTGTTTAGTCTGGTATACAATTTTTGATAAATTTTGTTTATTGGACTATACAATTTGTAATTATAGCGAATGATGAAATTTAATATGAAAAATAATTTAACATAAAGTATTGTAATTTAACATTAGTAATGTTAAATTAGATATTAAGATGTTAAATTATATTAATGAAGTATTAAATATTAATTGTTCTCAAATAGATATGCCTTTGGATAAAATTATTCTGCCTTTATATTTGGATCTTTACGAAATTCAACCAATTAGTTTAGATGGCGTTAAGGTTTTATTTATTACACCAAGAGAAACATTAAGTAATGTAAAGGCGGTGAAGAAACATTTGGAAAAAATGCAATCTTTATCAGGGTGTTTTGTGTCTTTGCTGTTGAATGATATTTCAGAAACACGAAAAAAAAGTTTTTTGGAAAATCATATACCTTTTGTTGTAACAAACAACCAAATATATTTGCCATTTATGGCTATATATTTGCAAGAAAAAAACAAAACTATAATTGAAGCAGTATCACAATTGACACCAGCAGCACAGTTGGTATTTATCAATTTTTTTAAGCAAAATTCTGAGGCATTGGCAGTTGCAAGTTTTGCAAAAAAACTTCAATTTTCAGAAATGTCAACAACAAGAGCTTTGCGACAGTTAGTGGCGACAGGATTATTTGAAATAAAAAAAGGCACTATAACAAATTCGAATCTTCTTGTAACAAAAGTGAAAGATAAAGAGGAATTATTCAATAAGATTGAACCCTATTTGATAAATCCTGTTAAAAACTCTTTTTACATTGACAAAGAAGAAATAAAAACAAACAAGGATTTGTTCCCTTCTGGAGTGACTTATCTTTCTATGTTTTCTATGCTTGGAAAAGAAGAATTAGATACATGGGCTTTTTATGGAAAGACTACAGATTTTAAGACAGCAACAAGTGAATTGACAGATGTGTCTAGGCAAGCAAGAATTGAAATATGGAAATATAACCCGAAGTTAGTTTGTTTAGAAGAAACAAATGATTCAATTTCTGTATATTTATCACTTAAAAATAGTACAGATGCAAGAATCATCAAAGAAAATAAAAAATTAATTACTAAAGCAATTGGAGATAGTAATGCTAACACATGGTCTTGAAAAGTTTAAGGAATATTTTAATGGTTTTAAAAATCAATATGTTTTAATTGGAGGAACTGCTTGTTCTATTTTGTTTGATGAATTTGGTTCAGATTTTCGTAGTACAAAAGATATTGATATGGTTCTGATAGTTGAAGCATTAACAAAAGAATTTGCTGAACAATTCTTTAAGTTCGTAGAGGATGGGAAATATGAACATAAAAATAAAAGTACAGGACTTCCTCAGTTTTATAGATTTTCAAAACCTCAGAACAAAGATTTTCCAAGTATGATTGAACTTTTTTCAAAAAAGGAAAGCGAACTTGTCTTAAAAAATATTAATGGACTTACACCTCTTCATATTGATGATGAAATATCAAGTCTTTCTGCAATATTGTTGAATGATTCCTATTATGAAGTATTAAAAAACGGAATTAAGCTCATTGATGGATTATCTGTTCTTTCTGTGGAAAGTTTAGTTTTGTTTAAGATTAAAGCTTGGTTAGATTTAAGTAATCGAAAGTCACAAGGGGAAAATATTGATAGTAGTGATATTAAAAAGCATAAGAAAGATATTTTTAGACTTTCAACTTTAATTTTAGAAACAGAAACTTTGCCTCTTCCTGAAGAAGTAAAATCTGATGTTGTAGATTTTTGCAAAAAGATGGAAACAGAAACTGTTGATTTGAAAAATCTGAATATAAAAACAACAAAAGAAAGTATTCTTCAACGTTATAAAACTATTTTTGGTGTTTAAGACGTGAGATTTTCAAAATGGACTGTATATGCGAAAAAGCGTGTACAGTCTTTTTTTTTATTGATCCTTACTGTTTTTTTTCAACGTATATTCGATGTTCTAAATCCATAAGTTGGTTTAGGATTGAACTTCCAGTTTGTTTTCGTTCACCAGTAAGATTATCAAGACAGAATAA
Source organism: Treponemataceae bacterium (assembly GCA_045631425.1). GTDB lineage: Bacteria > Spirochaetota > Spirochaetia > Treponematales > Treponemataceae > Treponema_I. Next base: position 34,994 of record JAZQUR010000093.1, read on the forward strand.
ATCATTCAAATTACGCTTTGCTGCTTCTAGAATATATTCATCATTTTGTTCTAGTTTTTGTTCTTCCGTATTATCTTGAGAATTAGAAAAAAGATATTCAATAGAAACACCGAGAGAAAAAGCAATGTCTTGTAAAACAAATTCATTAAGATTTATTCGACCTTCAGCCCAATTCAACAATATTCTGTAAGTTAAATCAGGTAAATTTGAAAAAAAAGAAGAATGTATAGAAGGATTATCAACATTCTGAATTCCAAGTTTTTTAGATATTGTATCATATATTTTTCTTCTAATGTTTCGTCGAGTATGAACTTTTCTTTGGAAATCTGAAATACCATTATAAGAGTCTTGTGTTATTAGCCATTCAAGAGAAACTTCTAAACGTTTGGAAATTAATACAAGGGTATCTACTGGTGGAATAATATTTTTTGTTTTCCATGTTGCTATTGTACTAGCGTTTAAGTCTAATTGTTCAGCAAATTCTTTTCTTGTAAGGTAGAGTTCATTTAAGAGAAGATCTATTTTGTTTACTAATTCAATTCCATTACACATATTTTTTTTCAATTTTAATTGACAATATCAAATTAATTATGTATAGTTATGTTAAATTGATATTGTCAAATTTATTGGAGATTATCAATTTATAATTGTTATTATTACTAACCAAAACCTGTTAGGTCAGATAAAAGTAATGCTTGTAACAAAATTATATCATAAAATGCTTATTTTTGGAATATCCCGAAATTAAATCAAAATTAAGCGAAGGAGAAAAATTATGAACAATTTTGATCTGGAGTTGAAGTCCATTCAACTTCAAAATGAAAGACTTCTAAGAGAAATGGAAGTTCTACACAAATTACTGGAGGCTGTACAACCTCACACAGAAGTTCAAAAAGAGTACTACACTGTTGAAGATTGTGCAGAGATGAAATCAGGAGCGGCGTTAAATACTTACAAAACAAATCGCTTCCTTTTGCCAGGCTGTGGTAACCCACGTTATTCAGCCTATATTGCAGGAAGACTTTGTTTTCCTCGTGAAGAAGTAATAAAATGGCTTAAGATAAGTGATGCAGAATATCTTGAGTATGCAAAGGAATGTGGTGTTACTGTTGTTCCAGAAAAATACTTGCGGCTTTCCCAAAAAGCTAAAGAGAAAAAAGGAGTGGCTGTATGAGTTTAAAAAACAAAATGTCATTGAGCTGCAACTCAATGACATGGGCAGGCAGTTTTGAAAATCGTACTAAAACTAACCATAGAAAAACTTATAACACAAAAGAAAGTTTAAATCTAGTTCATAAGTTACCCTATGGGATAATTCATAGGAGGATTTGTGAGCGAGACTTTTTGCTATAATGCTGATCCATCAGAAGGTAATTATACAATTCTTAATAATACGTGTATTAGAGATAAGAGACTTTCGTTGAAAGCAAAAGGTTTACACACCTATTTTATGTCTCTTCCACCAAATTGGAATCTATATAAATCCGAATTAGTAAAACATTCACGTGATGGGATAGATTCTGTAAATTCGGCTATTAAGGAATTAGTTGAATTAGGTTATGTTGAAATTACAGAACAAAAAAGATCAGCAGATGGAAGATTTGCTGGAAAAGCTTATGGATTTCATGCTAAGCCTATAAACACAGATGAAGATACCCGTCATGGATTTCCCGTAACGGTAAAACCGTTAACGGATAAACCGTTTACGGAAAATCCGCAACTACTAACTACTAATAAATTAAATACTAATATACAAAAAACTAAACTAACTAACTATGAAGCAAGTTCAAAAGAAAATGAGGAAGTTGGAGTTAGTGAGTCAGTTTTTATTAAAATTATAAAAGAGTTATTTGTTGGTGAATATCCTTTTGATAAAGATTTTGAGTCTGGAGTAAGAACTCGCCTTTCTGAAAAAGAAATCGATGAATCAAATTTGGAATCTTATCTGAAATATGTTTTTGAGCGAACAAAACTTGGGAATGTTCAAAAATCTTTTGAAGGGTTATTTAGGGTTTTGGCTTTGTCAAATTCTGTAATAAGAGATTTTAAGAATTCAAAGTTCTGTAAAAAAGAATCTAATACAAAAAGTCCTGAAACAAATACAACCTCTTCACCACAAGTGAAGTGTCCAATTTGTAATTCAGAATTTGATGAGTTCATTTATTACTGTCCAAAATGTACTTTGTCTGTGGATGCAATCAAAGGAAATGATGAAAAAGAAATCATCGTTAAGAAAAAACTGTATGAAATGACAGATTCAGAAAGAGAAGACTTTGAATTGGCTCGTGAACAAAAATTACAAAGTCTTGGAAGACAATTTTTTGTCGGAAACGAAAAAGAAGAATTCCTGAAAGAATACGGAATTCTCGCAAATCAAACATAGGAGTTAGAAATGAAAACTAATAAATTATTTAATCTTCTTGGCAAAAATGGAGAAGGCAAAATTATCAAAATCAATTTGGAAGAAATCACTACTCTTCCAGAATTAAAATCAGCTTTTAAAATGAATGTTGATGTAAAAGACAGAATAAAAGTTGATATATCAGACAATGGATTTAACAAAGCTCATGCTGTTCATATTTTTTTGTGGGAAGGAAAATGGGTTTTGTGTGATGGGCACACACGTTACACAGCCGCAAAAGAGTTAGGATTAAAATCAATTTGGGCGCAAGTTCATTGTTTTGAAACAATTAACCAAGCATTGCTTTATTCAATGAAAGAACAATTCAATCGTCGAAATATTGAAGATTCAGAATTATTCAAACAGTTTGAAATTCTACGACAACAAGAAATCAACGGCAAGAAAATGTCAGTTGCAGAAATGAGCGAAAAACTTCAAAAGTCTAGAAGACACATTTTTAAGTTGCAAGAAGTTTTTGCAAAATCATCCAAAGAGCAATTAAAGTCTATTCGAGAAGGAACTTCTTCAATCAATCAAGTTTATAACGAAATCAAAAAACAAGAATCAGAAAAAGCAGAAGCAGCAGCAGAGGATCTTAAAAAGGAAATAGTGAAAGAAATTGAGGAAAAAGCTAGTGAAAACATAACTTCTGATATTGAACCGATTGCTGAAAAAGTTGCGGAAGAAAAGATTAAAAAAGAAATCCAAAAGAAACATCGGGAATTACAAGAAAAAGAAATTGAATTAAAGCAAAAAGAATCCAAACTTTCAAAACGGCTTTCTGATAAACAGATTCTTTTAATTGGTGCAAAATTTGCTCTCATTCAAAAGGCTAAGGGAAAAACGGTAGAAGAAATTCTGAATCAAGAAAATTTTGCAGATTCTGTTAAAGCAGCTGATATTTCATTTTTAGAGGAAGATTTAGAACTTCTAAAACTAATGTAACGCACGAACTTGGCAGGATTTATTTTTTGCCAAGTTTTTTTGTAAGTAGGAGCAAAAATGTGTGATAATTTTGAAGGTTGGCGAGTTACAGCCCTTTGTAGACCTGAATATTCATTTGGGCATAATCTTCGTCTTCCTGATTTTGTTGAAAATCAAAAGCATATAGATTCAACTCGACCTCATAAAGTTTTACTTCATCTTGGCGACGAAAGAGAATGTTACGAAAAAGTTTTTGGTGAATCAATAAAGAAATACAATTCCAAACAAAAACGAAAGGACCGTAGAATTACTGATTATTATCAAAAAGTTTTGGATGATGAAAGAGTCGGAACTCATAAAAATCCAAAAGCTAATGCAGATAGAAAACCGTTCTATGAATTTCAGTTTTATATTGGAAATCGTGATTCCCATTGTCCTGATGAAAAAGCAGAAAGAATTTTGTCATTGTATGTTCAAAAAGTGATGCCTAAAAAGTTTCCCAATTTTGTTCCTGTAAGTATTGCGGTTCATAACGATGAATACAGTTTTGACAGAAAAGGAAACAGATTAGAATCACCTCTTCATGTTCATGTCGTAGGAGTATTTGTTGCTCACGCTTTGACAGATGAAGAACTGAAAGAAGAAAAAGAATATCGTGAAAAATGCAAAATCCTAAAAAAGGAAGAGCTAAAAAATCAAGGGATTGAATGGGATGAAAAAGAATGGAAGAAAAAGAACTGGCGAAAAGAAATGATTGACCGTTGGGGGAAATCTCTTGAAAAAGGAATGGAGCTGCAAACTTCAATGTCAGCTGCATGTAATGAAATGGGAGTTTTCACAGGGAAAGGACAAGGAACTGCTCAGCAGCAATTTGAGGAAGCTGTTCGTCATGATTTAATGGATTTTGCAGAAGGCCTTGGAGTAAAAGTTAATCGAAATAAAGGTTATTCTCATAGTCACAAAGAAAAAGAGGTTTACATTCAAGAACAAAATAATATTGAAAAAGAAAAGGAACTAGAAGAATTTCAAAAAGTTTTGGAGGCAAAAGAAATTGAACTAGAAAACAGAATAGATGACTTTGATTATAAAATTGAGCATTTGGAAGAACTTGAAAAAAATCTTTCTAGAAAAGAATCCGACCTTATTTCAAGAGAAGATAAAATTACAAATGAAGAAGAATCCATAAATCAAAAAAATAAAGTTATTTCTGAAGAGAAAACAAAGATTGACTACAAGGAAAAAGTTCAAAGAGAAAAGGATTTTGACCAACAATTTCGAGAAGAAAATTTAAACCATCAGGAGACTAGACTTAAAGAAAAAGAAAAAAGACTTTTGCAAAAGGAAATTGACATTGAAAAACGTGCTGAAAAAGTAAATGAAATTGCAGTTCCTTTGGAAGAAAAAGAACAACGACTTTCAGAGTTAGAAAATGATTTATCTGAACGAGAAAAAGTGATTTTTGAAAAAGAAAAAAATGCTATAGAAAAAGAAACTTTTGCAAATCAAAAATTAATTGAAGCAAGAAATGAAAAGCAATTATCTGAAAATGCTAGAATTGAGGCTAAAGAGTTATACGAAAAAAATCGTGAACAAATTGAAAAGTTCAATTTTGAGAATCAAGACAAAATTAAGAAAATAGATGAATGGAAAGCAGCTGCCAAAGAAATTAATGAATCAGAAGATTGGATAAAAAACGAGTTTAATGAGTATAACAAAAATCGATATACAGAAAATGCTTTTCAGAAATTCTATCAAAAAATAAAAACTGGGGTTGCTGCAGCAATTTCTAAAGTAAAAGAATCCTATGATAAAAAAATCAGAGATTTGAAAGAACGTCTTTTTGGTAAAAAAAGGATTTTTCATAAAGGCAACAAAATTGTCTGTGAATACAGTTATGGTGAAAGTGATTATGCAGATATGCTAAGGGATACACCTGTTTCAGATATTGAACAAGCAATTGCAGACACAAGAAAAAAAGGAAAGCAAACTTTTGCAGAAGTGGCAGCTTTGGAAGATGGGTTTTCTTTTTACGAGCGTTACTTTTCGAAAGCGAAAATTCTTACTAAGGAACGAGAAATTGAGTTGAGAAAAGAACGGGAGCGAGCAAGTATTTCAAGATAATTGCTCGCTTGAAGGGTGAAAAAAATATGCATAAGTAAACTGGCATTTTGTCCTCCTTTTGGGGCGTGACTGCCAGTGCAATGTTGCATATTTTTTGAGGGGCGACCGCAAAGCCCCTTAAGGAAAGTCCAGAAAACGTAAGTTGTCTGCCTGAACGAAGTGAAGGTCGAAGCGTAGCGAAGAGCGACAAACGATACTGATAAAAGGCTTGCACTTTTGTCTGTATCAGTGTGGCGTACACTGAGATTGGCTAAGACAATCTCGAAGGCTTCTCGCTTCGCTCGAAGTTTTGTGCAAGGTTGCAGTATTTTCGAACAGAACGTGAACTTCTTCATAGAGTTTTAGAG
>JAZQUR010000094.1:0-53202 GCA_045631425.1 Treponemataceae bacterium
CTAAGCCCATATGTAAGTACTTTTTTTCAGTACATTTTGTTTTCATTATCTTCCTCTTTTTATTAAAGTGGCTAGCTAAGCAGTATTTGTTTCTTAGCTAGTCGTTTTATTCTAATTCTTTATTTTCCTTAAGAATTGAAATAAGTTGATTGTGTTTTTAACTATAAGTACCACCAAATGCTTCATACAAGACATCGCTTACTGCAGTTGTATGTTCGTATGGATTATCTATTGTTGCAATAGTTGCAATAATAGAAGCAGCAACCATTTTTCCTAGATTATCAACTTTTGTACCACTTCCACCATTGATAAAATACACTTCATCTGTGGTAACTTCAGAGAATCCATTGTTTTGTTCGTAGCTTTTTAATGATAACTTTTCTTTTAGGTATTGTTTTCCTAGAACAGCACCCTTTTTTGACTTACAACGTAATGTCTTACAACAGATATTATATTTGTCTTATTTTTCATAAGATATTCCAATTGTATTCCAAGAATTTTACACTGTCAAGTTTTATTTTACAAAAGCACAAAAACTGTAAAAAAGACAACATTCCGAAAATCAACATCCACAAAAAAAAGCTGATAGCCAATGAAAATTCCTTTCACCAACTATCAGCCTTTTACAAAAAAGTTTTTCGATTTTGGAAATAGAAAATTACGCTTTTTCTACAATGTATTTATTCACTTGCAACGTGTGAAAAAAAGTCACCACCCGATTTAGCATTTTAGCATCTTCAGGAGAATATTTTTCCTTCATTTTGGTCACAACATCTAAAACTGTATTTTTCCCGTCCAAAAGAAGCCACAAAGCAGAACCATACTTATCCAAAGAAATATGACTCACTTTTGGCTGCCCGAAAAATTTTTGAGCAATAGAATTGAAAAATCCTTTGTTTTCCACATCCAAAGTAACAAATTTTTCCTCTGACTCGAGAGGTTCAGCCTCCGATTTTCTCCAAGCCAAATCTGGCGCAGGAACGAACACAATATCCAAATAATTTTTAGCTATTTTTTTTGTTTTCATAATTTTTAACAATCCCGAAACTAAATCGATTATTACATCAATTATTTCAAGTAGAATATTCTTAATTTATTTATTTTTGTTTTTTGAAAAATAGAAGATAGATGCACAAATTAAAGCAAAAAGTGCAATTCCACCAACATTTCCTAGTGGCAATCCTAGGTTGATTTTGTCAGCAAAAGAGCCATTTCCAAATGGAATTACTGCAAAAACTGCCAATAAAATACCAACTAAACCTTCTCCGGCAATCATTCCTGAACAATAAAGAACTCCGTTTTCTGCACAAGCTTTCTTTTCTTCTTCAGATTTCTTAGATTTTCTATTTTCGATAAGCCAGCGAATTAATCCACCAACAAAAATTGGAGTTGATAGATAAATTGGCAAATACAAACCAACTGCAAATGGTAAAACTGGAATGCCAAGAAGTTCGATAACGATTGCAATTCCAACACCGCAAATAATCAATCCCCAAGGAAGAGTTCCGCCCATTACGCCTTCAACAACAAGTTTCATCAAGGTTGCTTGTGGAGCTGGAAGTTCAGCAGAGCCAAATCCCCAGGCTGCATTTAACAAGAACATAACACCACCAATTGCGATTGCAGCTACAACAGCTCCGATAATTTCACCTATTTGTTGCTTTGCAGGAGTTGCACCAACGATATATCCTGTTTTTAAGTCCTGAGATGTATCACCAGCCATAGCTGTTACAATACTTACGATTGTACCAATACAAATTGCAGAAGCCATTCCAGTATAACCTTCAAAACCAGCAGCTTTTAGACAAATTGTTACAATCAACAAGGTTGCAATAATCATTCCAGAAACTGGATTGTTTGAAGAACCTACAAGACCAACCATTCGGCTTGAAACTGTAGCGAAGAAAAATCCAAAGACAACAATTAACAAAGCTCCCAAGAATGGAACTGGAATTGATGGAATAAGCCAAATCAAAAGTGCAATTACTAAACTTCCGCCAAGAACAAAAATCATTGGTAAATCTTTTTCTGTTCTTTCTGATGATTCAACTTTTTTGCCAAATCCTTTAACAGCTGATGCAAATGTGTTTATGATTAGTGGAAGTGATTTTATCAAACTGAAAATTCCACCAGCTGCAACAGCACCAGCTCCAATGTAGCGAATATATGAACTCCAAATTGAGTCAGCGCCCATTTCGCTAATTGCAGTAGTTGCTGGAGCAATTACGTTTCCTGCACCAAACAATGAAATTGCAGGAATCAATACAAACCAGCCTAAAGCACCACCAGCAAAAATGTATGCAGAAATCTTTAATCCACAAATGTAACCAACACCAGTTAGAGCAGGTAAAACATCAATTCCGAAACCTGATTTTATAGATTTGATTCTCCAAGCAATTTCTGATGGGAAAAGCTTAATTCCGTCTGCCAAGAATTTATACAAAGATGCAATTCCAAGACCAGAGAAAACGATTTTTGTTTTATTTCCGCCTTCTTCTCCAGCCAAAAGAACTTCTGCACAAGCTGTTCCTTCTGGAAAAGGTAAAATCCCGTGTTCTTTTACAATCAATGCATTTCGTAGAGGAATCATAAAAAGTACACCAAGAATTCCACCAAGCAATGCAATTATCGCAATATTCCAAAATGATGGAATTGCTATAGCACTTGATTCACTTGCCCACATAAAAAGTGCAGGAATTGTAAAAATTGCTCCAGCAGCCAAAGATTCCCCAGCCGAACCGATAGTTTGCACCATATTGTTTTCCAAAATGGAGTTGCGCTTCATTATCACGCGAATAATTCCCATAGAGATTACTGCCGCAGGGATAGATGCTGAAATTGTCATACCAACACGAAGTCCAAGATATGCGTTTGCAGCACCAAAAACAACTGCTAAAATCAATCCAAGGATGATAGAAGTTACAGTTAATTCTGGCATAACCTTATCTGCAGGAATATAAGGTTTAAACTCGTTTTTATTCATAAATCACCTATTAATAAATTTTATAAGACACTAATATATACAAAAATAGCAAATTTGTTAAGTATGATGTAGGTTTTCTGTGATTTTTCATTTTTCTCTTGATAAAAATTTTTCATAACAGTACACTTGTATAGGTGATTAAAAGAACTGGTTATGCAGATTTGCCCTTACATGTTGGAACAGTGCCAAAATGGCTAGCCGACAGAATGATGGAATTGGGCACTCTTATTGTGGAATCTCTCATTATTAACTACGGAAAAGAAGAAGTCCTCCGTCGACTCAGCGATCCTCTTTGGTTTCAGTCTTTTGGTGCAGTTTTGGGAATGGATTGGCATTCTTCGGGCATAACCACAAGTGTGATGTACGCTCTAAAACGGGGAATAAACCGTCGTGCAAAAGAGTTTGGGCTATGCGTTTGCGGCGGACGAGGCAAATATTCGAGAAAAACCCCAGATGAACTTCTTTTTCTAGCAGATGCTTCAGGCTTAGACGGAGAAAACCTTGTTCGCACAAGTAAACTCACAGCAAAAGTTGATAGCACAGCCATACAAGACGGATTTCAGCTTTATCAGCATAATTTTATTTTATCAGACACAGGAGAATGGGCTGTTATCCAACAGGGAATGAACGGACAAACCCAAAAAGCAAGACGGTATCACTGGTGCTCAGAAAATGTAAAAGATTTTTGCGAAGAGCCCCACACAGCTGTAACTGGCGAAAATCGTGGAAAAATCCTAAATCTCACCGCAAAAGATGCAGACACCACAAAAAAGGCGATTTTGGAATTATCTCATGAAAATCCAGATAAAGTGATTTCAGAATGCAAAAAAATCATAGAATCAAACAGTTTGCCAAAAAGCCCTTTTAAAAACACCACAGAGCCAGAACTTTTTGAAAATCCAGAAGCAGAAAAGACACAAATCCTTCTATATGATAATAGAAATCTTACAATGCCAGACCATCACGAAGTTCGAGCAGAAGACGTGGATTTAAAACGACTTGGGGGCGTTCTTGCAACAGCCTACTCTACACCAACCAACAACTTTGAAGATTTGCTCCTTACCCAGGGACTAGGACCAAGAACTTTGCAAACCCTCACTTTAGTTAGCGAAGTGATTTACGGAACTCCAAGCCGATTTTACGATCCAGCCCGATATTCCTTTGCAAACGGTGGGAAAGATGGGCACCCATTCCCAGTGCCACTTAAAGTTTACGACAGCGCAATTCATGTTTTGCAAGACAGCATAGAAAAATCAAAACTGGGCTACAACGATAAGTCCGAATGTATAAAACGACTTCACACCACCGCCCTAGAAATCGAAAAAAAATGCTCCCCAGAGGCAGATTTTGAAAAAACACTAGCCTTTGAAAGAGCAAACTCAAAAAATTGGGGCGGAAAAACTGTGTAACTAACTGATAATCGCGATAATGTGGTCGCTTTTATCTGTTAGTGGACTCAAATCCCAGTCACTATAAAGTTTAATATCAGTAAATCCAGCTTCTTTGGCAAGCCTGCAAATATCATCCTGTGTAATTGGAGTAATTTCCACATCCTTTAACACAGAAATTGGCTTTTTCCCATAGTGTTCTAAACTTTGATTTAGATAAACTTTTCCATCTCGTGGATAAACATTTGTTATAAGTTTTGTTCTGATGCTTTCTCTAACTGGCAAAGAAAAAGGTTTTTCAAAATTGTATTTACCAAAGTTTGTTAAACCTAAAACCAATGTGCCTTTTTCAGCAAGTAAAACTTTACAGTCAAAAAAGAATTTCCTTAAAAGTATTTCATCATTTCTGTAAATTAATTCGTTGTTCAAACAAGAAATTACGTTATAAAATCCCTTTCCTAAAAAGCGAACCATTTCCAATGATGACATTTGGAAAAATCGCAAAGCCATATTTGGAAAACGACGTCTACGATTTGCTGTTTCAAGCATATCTTGATTTGTTTCGATACCGGTAACATCATGTCCACTTTTTGCCAAATAATGCTCTAATGAACCAGTTCCACATCCCACTCGAAGAATCTTGGCTGGTAAGTAAACTTTTACTAAATCTTCATATAATTTTTTTTGTGCTGTGCTCACTGAATACAATTCGTCATAGTACTCTATTATGTTATTTATATATTCCATAAATACAGTATAAATCACATTTTCAAAATTTACTATGTTTTTATTTACGAAATACTATCTCGCATTTGACCACTAATGTTTTATTTTGTATACTTCAAATTATATGAAAGACAATGAATTATGCCCTTGTGGCTCAAAAAAAGAATTTGGTTCTTGTTGTGGACCAATTATTGCTGGAACAAAAAAAGCAGAAACTGCTGAAGAATTGATGAGAAGCCGTTACACAGCCTATGTTACACACGATATTGATCACATCGTAAAAACTTGTCGTGCTGGTGGCGAAGAAGACGGAATTGACCTAGAAGAAACTCGCAAATGGTCTGAAGAATCAACATGGCAAGGACTAAAAATCCTCAGAACAGAAAAAGGTACAGCTTCTGATAAAGAAGGTATCGTAGAATTTTCTGCAACTTACACACGCAAAGGTCTACGTGATGTTCACCTAGAACGTGCTTACTTCAAAAAAGAAAATGACACTTGGATTTATGAAGTTGGTGAACTTATTCCAACAACAGTTGTTCGTGAAGGCGAAAAAGTTGGAAGAAACGATCCATGTCCATGTGGTTCTGGCAAAAAATACAAAAAATGTTGTGGTCGCTAAGAAATGAAAATTTATACAGGCTTTCATTCTGTAGAAGAAAGAATTCGTAGCGCACAAAACAAAAAAGAAATGGGACTACGTGTTTTATACGCAAAACCGGGTCCTAGAGTAAAGAAAATTATTTCACAAGCAAAGGATCAAAATATCCCTTGTTCTGAAACCACAGAAAAAGAACTAAACTCTCTTGTTGCAAACCTTCCAGAAACAGCAAGAGAACATCGTGGAATCATTCTTATTTCTGAAAATGAAAAACAAGTTTCAGAAAACAAAGTTGATTTTTCACAATTCCTAAAATCTGTGGAATCAAAAGAATCTAGCGTTGTTGTGATTTTGGACTCAATAACAGATCCACACAACGTAGGTGCAATCATCAGAAGTTGTGACCAATTTGGTGTTGATTTAGTTGTTTTGCCAGAACGCCGTGGTGCTTCCGAAAGCGAAATCATCGGCCGCTCTAGTGCAGGCGCATCTGCTTGGGTTCAAACTGCTGTAGTATCAAATCTAGTTCGCACAGCTGAACAACTAAAAGAAGCTGGGTATTGGATTTACGGCGCAGACGCTGGTGGCGAAACTTGTGGGAAATGTTCTCTACAAGGGAAAATTGCTTTAGTAATGGGAAGCGAAGGTTCTGGAATAAGTCGCCTTTTAGAAGAAAAGTGTGATAATATTATTTCTATCCCAACTTGTGGAAAACTTGACAGCCTAAATGTTTCTGTTGCATGTGGTGTTTTACTTTACGAAATTCACAGACAATCAATGCAACAAAATTAATACTTTAGTGTCTAAGTATTGTAGAACCTAAATTCAACTACAAAGGAAAACTAATTGTAGATACTTCTCTAGAATTGGTTTTCCTAAGTCAAAAAATGTTTTTGGCTGCTGCTTTAACAAAAAAAAAGAAGGACATGAAAATGGCAGAAATCGAAGTACAAAAAACTCCTGACCAAGAAGCTTTAGAAAAAATCATTGAAATCAGAAGAGCTTCAAGAGAGCAAATCAAGAAAATTAGACGTGATTTGAAGCAACAAAAGAAAGCTGAAAAAAGCAAAGGAAAACCAGCTCCTCTTTCTCGAGATGAAAAACAAGCACGAAGACAACAAATCAGAGAAGCAAAACGCCTAGAATACGTTACAAGAAAAAAACGATATTCAACTGGTGAAGAAATTTTCAACTCCATCGCTTCTGGAATTGGTGCTGGACTTGCAATTGCAGCAACAGTTCTCTTGATTTTACGTGCGATTTTTTATTCACCAGTGGATATGAAAGCTTACTACGTAACTGGCGTTTCAGTTTTTGGTGGAACTCTTATCCTAATGTATTTGATTTCTACTTTATATCACGCTCTTGCTCCAATCGGTGCAAAGAAAGTTTTTGCTATTTTGGATCACTGTTCTGTATATATTTTCGTTGCAGGAACATACACTCCATTCTGTTTAGGTGCTTTCAACGGTACAATGGGCTGGGTTCTTTTCGGAATTATCTGGACATTAGCAATCATCGGTGTTGCTTTATATGCAGTTTACGGAAGCCACATGCGTATTGCTTCTGCTATCACATATTTCTTTATGGGATGGATGATAATTTTCCTTATTAAACCAGTTAGTGCAGCTCTTCCAAGTTTAAGCTTATTATTCTTGGTTTTAGGTGGAGTTGTTTATACAGCAGGTATCTTCTTCTACGCAATGAAGAGCATGAAATGGTTCCATTCAATTTGGCACTTATTCGTAATTGCAGGAAGCATTCTACACTTCTTCGCTGTGTTCTTTTCAATTAGATAACTTAGTTGCTAGATAAGATTTAGCTTTATACACAAAAGGCTGATTTAGGGAAAATTCTCTAAATCAGCCTTTTTTTATGTCTTAAACAATTTTAGATTACAAAACTTTTTGCAAAAATCCAGATAAACCAACCAACTGCTATCATCTTGATACCAGTGCCAACCAAAAATCCTAAAAACGCCCCAAAGGCAGATTTTAGAGACACTGACCAATTGTTATCAGTGTGGATAAGTTCGCCGATTAAAGCACCCACAAATGGTCCACAAATAATCCCTGCAGGACCAATAAAAAATCCTACTATCAAACCGATAGTTGACCCCATAGTGGCACTTTTACTTCCACCAGCATTTTTTGTCATGGAAACAGGCAAAATATTGTCCAAGATAGAAACAACAACAGCCACAACACCAGTGATAATCAGTAAAGTAAGGGAAATGTCGTTGTAATCAGAAAAATAAGCAAAAACTAAGCCAGCAAAGGCAAGTGGAGCTCCAGGCAAGATTGGAACAAAAGTTCCTAAAAATCCCACCACCAAAAATAAACCACAAACTATAGAAAATATAAGATCCAAAGTTTCCTCCAAATATTTCAACTTAGCTTTATGAGCAACCTATGTAATCTACTTCAAACACGAAATGCTCTTCAGACCATTTTAGATTTAATTTTAGTACGAAAGGAACAATTCTTGTCATCCACAAAAACTCTCGTCAGAGTCCAGAGGGCGACTAGCCCTTTGGTCGTTATTTTGGGAAAGCGGGGAGCGCGAGGGGTGAAAACCCGTTTTATCGAAAAAAATGGGTTTTCACCCCTCGTAAAAGTTTTTCAGCTTTTCAAAAGCTGCTTTTCCCAAGGGATTGGGAACTTTCCCAAAAATTTATTTTTTTAACAATGCCGCAAAAGGATTGTAACTCATTCCGTCGTCACTTCCAGAATTACGGTTGTTATTGAAATTACCAACTGGTTTTCTGTCGTTTGCTGGACGTTTCCCAGCCACAACTGCAACAGGTTTCTTTTCACCAGGACGAACAGCTCTTACAACCCGAACTTTTGCCTCACCGCCTTCAGAAGAAGCAGGTTTTCCACCACCACCTTGTCCAAGACGACTCATTGCATCGCTTTTTAGTGAAAGACTGATACGACGTCTGTCCATATCAAGACCGATAATTGTACATTCTTTAATATCACCAACTTTTAGGAATTCCATTGGGTCAGAAACGAAACTGTCGCTTAATTCAGAAATGTGAAGTAATGCTGTTTCTTTGATTCCTAAGTCAACAAAAGCACCAAAGTCAACAACGTTTTTGATTTTTCCAGTAACTTTCATACCTTCTGTTAAATCTTCAAAAGTCATTACACCTTTTTGCATAATTGGTTTTGGATATCCATCACGAGGGTCACGGTTTGGCTTTTTCAATTCATCGATAATATCAGAAATTGTTTGGTCCCCAAGATTGTATTTTGATTTTAAGTCTGCACGAATTTCTCCAGAAACTTCTTTATTTGATTGAATGCAATCGTAAACCACACGAGCTGCATCATAGTTTTCTGGGTGAACCCAAGTATTATCTAATGGATCTGCACTTTCTGGAATTTTCAAGAAACCTGCACATTGTTCGTAAGCCTTTGGTCCAAGTCCAGAAATCTTTTTCAATTCTTCGCGATTTGTGATTTTTCCGTTTGCATCACGATATGCAACAATTTTCTTTGCCAAAGTTCCATTGATTCCAGAAACATATTTTAACAAAGAAGCAGATGCTGTGTTCAAGTTTACACCAACATTGTTTACTACAGAGCCAACAACTTCGTCCAAAGTTTCTGAAAGTTTTTTCTGGTTTACGTCGTGCTGATACAATCCAACACCAATTGATTTTGGATCGATTTTTACAAGCTCAGCAAGTGGGTCTTGCAAACGGCGTCCGATAGAAATTGCACCACGAATTGTTAAGTCCAAATCTGGGAATTCTTCACGAGCTGTATCAGATGCAGAATAAACAGAAGCACCGTCTTCATCTGTAACTGTGTACATAACTTCTGGGAAGTTTTCGCTAATAACTTTTGAAACGATAGCTTGAACTTCTTTTGTTCCAGTTCCGTTTCCAACTGATACCAACTGAATTTTGTATTGCAAAATTGCTTTTCTAATTGCAGCAGCGGCTTCTTCTGGATGTGTCACTTGATTGATAACAAAATATCCAAGATATTTTCCAGTTTCATCAAGAGCAGCACATTTTGTACCAGTACGAATACCAGGGTCTACACCAAGAACGCGAGTTCCTTTGATTGGCTGTGTCATCAAAAGATTTTTCAAGTTTTCAGAAAAAATACCAATTCCGTGGTCGTCAGCTGTGTCTGCTTCGTCACTTCTGATTTCACGAACAACAGCTGGTGAAAGCAAACGAACAAGTCCATCTTCCACTGCTTCAGCGTGATATTTGTTGTTGATAGCGTATTGTTTTTTTAGAAGTTCTACTGCGCCGTCAACATCAACATTGATAGCAACTTCTAGTTGATTTTCTCTTTCACCACGGTTAATTGCAAGAATTCTATGTGGTTTAATTTGATTTAGGGCTTCTTCGTAATCCCAGTACATTTGGTAAACGGAAGTTTTTGCAGCTTCATCATCCCCAATGCCTTTAACTTTCATTGTTCCAGTTGAAAGATAGAAATCCAAAACCTTAGCACGATTTTCGCTTTCTTGAGAAACACGTTCTGCGATAATATCCTTTGCACCATCCAAAGCATCTTTTACAGAAGCCACAGAAAGTTCTGGAGCATCTGGGTTTTCTTTTACAAACTCTGCTGCTTTTGCTTCAAGTTCAGCATCAGAAAGTTCTAACATTAAGTCAGCTAGAGGTTCCAAACCTTTTTCTTGAGCAACCATACCGCGAGTTTTTTTCTTTTTCTTGAATGGAGCCCACAAATCTTCCAATTCTGTTAGAGTTTTTGCATCCATAACAGATTTGAAAAGGTGTTCTGTAAGTTTATTTTGAGCAAATACACCGCGGATAATTTCTAAACGACGGTTTTCTAGATTTGAATAGCTTTTGAATTTATGATCACAATCACGAACTTGAACTTCATCCAAAGAACCATGAGCTTCTTTACGATAGCGAGAAATAAAAGGGATTGTACATCCTTCATTAACAAGAGAAATAACTGCTCCAACTTGAGCAATACGGATGTTTAATTCTTCTGCAATTTTTTTCATGATATCAACTTCGTTAACAACGAGAGCATCAATCATTTCTTGGGTAAATTCCATGAAATCTCCAAAGTTTTTTAACAGTTTTTATCTGTTTAAGTTTTACAAATAAGCAAAAGTCCGATTTTGAAATCTTGCTATTTACGCCAGGTTTTTAGGCGGACTTTAATACTATACAAATTTTAGTCTTTTTTCAATATTTGTATAGTGTGATGAGTGGGATTTTGTAGGATTTTGAAAAGGATGATATTTTGCGGTTAGCCAAGTTGACTAAGTCTAAAACTTATATTATATTTTATTTGTATGTGTAAAGTGAATGTATTAGAAGCCAAAACAAATTTATCAAGATTGCTCATGCTTCTTGAATCAAAAGAGGAAGATGAAGTCATTATTTGCAAAAATAATAATCCTATTGCAACTTTAAGACTTCTTCCAAAAGTTGATGTTTCAAAACGAATTGGAATAGCAAAGGGAAAGTTTGTTTCTCCAAGTTTAGATGAATTCAACGAGTCCGATGAAGAAATTGCCAAAATGTTTAGTGGAAGTAGTATTTTTTAGGAGTTGTAGGTGGAATATTTATTTGATACACATCTTTTGATTTGGGCTTTGGAAGATTCTGATAAATTGCCAAATTCTGTGCGTGAAATTCTTTTATCACAGGATGCAACTATTTGCTATAGTACAATTTCTGCTTGGGAAGTTGCCATAAAATATGGTCTAAACAAATTTCCTATTTCGGGTACAGAATTTCTACATTATTGTGAACAAGCAGGATTTAGAAAACTAACACTTGATGATAAACACATAATCGCCCTAGAAACCCTTCAAAAAAAGGAAAATACACCAGAACATAACGACCCCTTTGATAGAGTTTTACTGGCACAAGCTAAAGGCGATGGAATGATTTTCGTCACCCACGATAAAAAATTTTCATACTATAACGAGCATAACGTTCTTGTGATGTAAAAAATCCCCTAAGATTAACTGAAAATGCTAACCTTAGGGGATTTTGTTGTATTTTGAAACTTGAAAGACAAATTAAAGTTTTATTAACAAGTCTTGTTCAATTATTTTTGAACCGTAATATTCTCTTTCGTGGTTTGCTATGTACTTAGTTTTGTCTGCATTTGTTTTTGAAAATGGATATTCAACTATAAATTCTGCATAAGTATAATCCTTATCCAAGTTTTTTAGTCCATCTCTATTCTCGGTATATACAATAATTACTCTGTTAACATCATCAAATATAGCTTTCGCACCATCAGTCAAATTTTGATAATTTGCTTTCAATTGATTGTATCTTTCGTCGTTATCAGCTCTTAATACAAAATCACTGTAAATACATTCTATTTTTACACTTGAATCAGACTCTGTCCCACCAATTTCAATATTGTAAACTTTATTAAATTCAGCACCACCTTCAAACTCAATTCTTTGCAATTTCCAAGTTCCAGCAGAAGGCGCAAAACTATCTATATCAACTGTGCATTCTTTAACAATAGCTTCAGCATCACCAGCGTTGTTTTCTGTGTTTGTATCTGTAGTTGTGTTTTGATTTGTACCAGTGTCGCCTTTTCCAGCAGCAGAATTTTCACATGCAACAAATACAAAAACCATCATAATAGCTAGTATGCTAAGCAAAATTTTCTTCATTTCATTCCTCCGTTTTTGCGATTTTTTTACAAAATCACTCTGAAAATTTTGCTGCCATTATATATATATATGTATAGTCAAGAAATAAGTTTAAAAGTTTGTTATTTTTTTTGAAAATTCTAAATTCATTTAAAAAGAAAATTCTTCAAATACATAAATTCGATAATTTGCATAAACATTAGTAATAATTTAATAAGTATTAAAAAATAAGGGGTTTCCCTTCCCCCTATAAGTTTACCAGCTTTTCAAAACTGACATCTCCCAATGTATTGGGAACAAATTATTTCCCCCAAGAATGCTTGACTTTTTGTATACCGTTTGGTATACATTTGATTATCAAGTTTATTTACCGAACGGTATACGGAGGTTTTTATGAACACTTTATATTCAGACAAAATTTTTTATCATATTTATCCTTTGGGACTTTGTAATTGTCCACGGTATAACGATTTTTCATCCCCTGCAGGAAACGCTTTTGAAAAACTAATTCCAGAATTAGACCGCATCAAAGATTTAGGCGTAAACGCTTTATACATCGGGCCAATTTTTGAATCCACAGCCCACGGATACGACACATTGGATTATTATCACGTGGACAGACGACTTGGAAACAACGAAAAATTTGCTAATTTTTGCCAAGAATGCCACAACCGAGGAATTTCTGTTGTTTTGGACGCAGTTTTTAATCACACTGGAAGAGACTTTTTCGCTTTCAAAGATTTACAGCAAAATGGCTCTTCATCAAAATATAAAGACTGGTATCTAAATGTGGATTTTTCAAAACGCAGCAATTTTGGAGACAATTTTGACTACGAAGGTTGGGCTGGATGCAAAGATTTAGTGAAGTTAAACTTAAAAAATCCAGAAGTGAAAAACCACTTGTTAAACGCTGTTGATTTTTGGATAAATGAGTTTCATATTGACGGACTTCGACTAGACGCAGCAGACGTTCTAGATTTCGGTTTTATGGAAGATTTATCATCTTTCTCTAAAGGGAAAAATCCAGATTTTTGGCTTATGGGAGAAGTTGTTCACGGCGACTACAACAATTGGGCAAAAACTGGACGCCTTGATTCAGTCACAAATTATCAACTTTTCAAAGCTTTGTGGTCATCTCTAAACGATGTGAACTTTTTTGAGCTTTATCACAGTTTGGAACGGGAATTTGGGGAAAAAGGCCTTTATAAAGATTTCCTTCTCTACAACTTTTTGGATAATCACGATGTAAACCGTATCGCATCAAATATCAAAAATGATAAGCACTTGTTTTTGGTTTGGGCGTTGCAGTTTTTGCTACCGGGAATTCCATCAATTTATTACGGAAGTGAGTTCGGCATAAAAGGGGCTAGAAATTCTCAGGGTGATTTTCAGTTGCGCCCGTCATTCGAGCCTTTTTCACAACTTCCTGATTTCGCAAAACCAAATATCAATTCAGAGGATTTATGGAAAGTTATTCAAGATTTTGCAAAACTTCGCCAAAATCAAGTTGCCTTACAAAAAGGTGACTACAAAGGATTGTCTGTTACTAACGAAACAGTTGCTTTTCAACGGACTTTCAACCAAGAAACAATAATTGTGGCAATAAACGCTTCAAATCAAAGAAAAAATGTGTCTATCGGAGATTTTAATCAAGGTGATTTTGAAAATCTTCTCACAGGAGAGAAAATTTCTGGAAATGTAAAAGAAGTTTTGGTTCCAGAAAATTGGGTTACAATCCTAAAAAAACGCTAACCTATTGAAGCTGGAAAATAAGTACTAAATCAGGCTCTAGAAGTTTTAGAGCCTGATTTTTTTTTGATAAAGATGTTAGCCAGTAACAACTCCATAAGCGAAACTGTGAATTATGGAAAAACAAACTTGCTCAGAGAATTCCAAGCGCCCCTGAATGATATCCAGCGAAAATGATTCAACAGTTTGCAAAAAAATACGGCTAAAAAGTTCTTCTTTGCCTTTCATATTTCCGATTTCGTTTACAGATTTTTGGAAAAACTCTAAGAAGATTTTTTGCAGAGTTTGGGCAAAGGGGGCGTAAAGTTTGCCCGCTTCAGATTCTGGAGAAGAAACTTTTAGAGCACAGTGAAGACGGAAAAAAGCTGGATTTTCCTTTGCGAACTCCACAGTTGATTTTAAGATAGTGGAAAGGGAAAGCATAAAATCATGTTTGTATTCGGCGGCTTTTTCCAAAGTTTCGTATAAAAGATTTCCCTTTTCTTTGATAATTGCAGATAAAAGCCCAGATTTACTTGAAAAATAATAATATAAAGTTGGTTTTGTAATTTTTGATTCAGTACAAATTTCTTGAACACCAACTCCGTCATATCCTTTTGCAGAAAAAAGTTCTGTAGCTTTGTTTAAAATAATTGATTCTGAATTCTTTTCCATGTGAATATTATATACCGATTGGTAGGTTTTAGACAAGTAAAAAACTTACAAACCTTTCATCAAAATTAGTCTATTACTTCCCAATAATCATTTCCAAGTTGAATACTTTCTTCTAGAGGAATAAACTTTTTAAAATCCACATAATAAGAGTCTTTTTCCGACGAAAATTGAATTGTACCAGCACCGATTTTAATAACTTGTTCAATCACATCTTTTGAAAAATCATCATCTTCTTCTAAAGTAATTTCAATATCATCAATCGTAAAATAAAACCGACTATCGATAGTGGGACTATAAATTTGCAAAACATTTTTGCTTGCTAAATCCAATTCAAAAGCGGCACTTCTCCATTTTTCAATCATCTCTGCCGGATATTTTGGAACAAAAATTATATAAGCGAGATAAGAAATTAAAAATCCAGCTAAAATACCTATACCAAGAAACAAAATATTTTTACTTTTTTTCATAAATCCTCCAAATAAAAATATGATACAATAAGAAGCCCCGTAACTCAATAACAAATTCTGTCAAAATTTTTTCTTTACAATAATTTAATGTTAAGAAAATATGCAAAAAATAGATTTTCAACATCGAAGACCCTATACAAATCCTAAAATCACACTTTATTAATTATTAGAGAAATATTAGAAGGATGTTATGAGATTATTAGATTTTTACTTGGCACACCTAATCACGATGAAAGAAAAAATCGCGCTAACAAGAATGGATACGTTTTTCAAAAGATGAGTACTCTGACCAAAATCATTACGATTACTACTACGATAACGCTTTAGCCGATGACCCGGAAGCTATTCGTGAAATGAGAGATATTTTTGGAGAAGACTGGAACAACTAGTTTTCTGCTAGATTTTCAAAGAAACTTCGCCGCTTAAAAGTTCTGTTTGCTGGATTTTTCCATTTTCTTCGTACTCCACAACAAGATGACCTTTTTTTGTAATGTCTTTTACAAGGGCGGCATACTGTTTTTGCGGTGTAATTACAGTTACTTCCTCACCCAAAATCAAAGAGCGATTTTTGTATTCTTCCATAACCTGATTTTTATCCACGGAATACAAAACCCCTTTCAAATTTTCCAGCAACTTTTCCACAAATTGATGTTTTACATCAGCTGGATTTTCAGATTTTTTCCCATAAAGTGAAGTCGCTATGTCACTTATTTCTTTTGGGAAACCATCTTTCGGCTCAAAAAGATTTACTCCAATCCCCAAAATAATTTGCTTTATTTTTCCCTCAGTTTGACTAAAAATCCCTTCTGCCAAAATCCCGCAAACCTTTTTTCGATTAATGTAAATATCATTTACCCATTTGATTTTTGGCTTTTCTGGGCTGAACGCTTCGATTGTTCTACAAACTGCAACTCCCGCCGCAGGAGTGATTAAATCGGTGTCTATAAGTTTTTGCTCCACAGATAAAAGCAAACTCATATAAAGCCCAGTTTCTTCCGGTGAAAAAAAACTTCTTCCCAAACGTCCCCGACCGGCAGTTTGATATTTCGCTATGAAAACCGGAATATCACCGGCTTCTTCAGAATTTTCTTCTCTAGCATTCTTTTCGAGAGCATATCGTTTTGCTTCGAGATTTGTTGAGTCTATTTCATCGTATTCAAAAAATCGGTAGCCAGAGAAGAAAAAATCCATTTTAGGCCTAGTTTGAACCCAAAGTTGTAAAATTATTTACATCTGAGCAGAAAGTGATTCCTGTGCCTTTTTCTTGCAAACAAGGAAGAGTTCTAATTGCTTCCAAAATTGCTGTTTCTTGGCTTTTTTCTGCAAGAATAATAAGCATTTCTTTTTCTGGAACAATTTGAATTCCAAAAAAGCCAACATCTTCTTCTTTTCCAGTTCCTCTAGCGTTGATGATTGTACCACCACTTGCTCCAGCTTTTCTTGCTGCTGCCATTGCATCTTCTGCCAATCCAGAATTTAAGATAACTGTAATTAGAGTATGTGTAGCCATTTTGTTTTCTCCTTCTTCTTCAATTTCAACTTGGCCGTTTTTTAGCATTCTATCTGAATCAATTGTGAAAATAATTCCAAATCCTTTTTTCTCAGATTGTGCTTCTTCTTTTATTGCTGTTGCGATTTTTTCATATTCTTCGTTTTTTGCAAGGATATAAACTAAATCTTTTTCTGAAGTTCCAAGTCCAAGAAGCTCTAAAATCTGATTTTTTGCAGTTCCCTTTCCAAGAATGATTGTTGCACCACCACAACCTGCTTTTTTTGCTGCTTGGGTAATGTGTTCACCCTTATTTCTAGGAGTAATTGCTATCATTAG
The DNA here is from genome assembly GCA_045631425.1 of Treponemataceae bacterium. GTDB lineage: Bacteria > Spirochaetota > Spirochaetia > Treponematales > Treponemataceae > Treponema_I. Next base: position 17,030 of record JAZQUR010000094.1, read on the forward strand.
TTTCATTATTCTTTCCCCTTTTTCGCATAAATTAATCCAAGAATTTGGATTGCAATCAATGGAGCACTTGCAACTAAGGCAATTACACCAAAACCGTCTGTTAAAGGATTTCCACCAAGAATTGTGGCTGCACCAAGAGTGTAAGATAAAATAAATGATGATGTCATTGGACCAGAGGCAACTCCACCAGAGTCAAATGCAATAGCTGTAAACATTTTTGGACAGAAAAATGTAAGTGCCAAAGCGATTGCAAAAACTGGCACCAAAATGTATGCAATGTGGAAGCCGAAAATAACGCGAATCATTGCTAACCCAACTGCAATACAAACTCCAGAAGAAAGTGCCACAAGTAGAACTTTTCTCTTTATTGCACCACCAGAAATTTCCTCAACTTGCTTTGTCAAAACCCATACTGCAGGTTCTGCGCAAACAACGATTGCACCAAAAGTAACTCCCAAAGCAACCAATAGCCATAACTGACCAGACTTTCCAAGAGTTTCTCCAATCACTGTTCCCGCAGGAATAAATCCACCGTTGATTCCAGTTAAAAACAAAACAAGACCTAGGAAAGCATAAATCAAACCAACACAAATCTTGATGATTTGACGTTTTGTAAGCTTAAACAAGAAAATCAAAAATACAACTAAAAGCCCAACCAATGGAAGCAATGCTTTTGAAACTTCTACAATTATGTGAGGAATAATTCCAAATAATTCTTTCAATCTAGACAAAGTTGTATATGTTACAGCAATTTCTGCAACAGATTCTTCCACAACTTGAATTTCAGCGCCACTAGATTTTCCTGACATCATAAGTCCCATTAGCAAAACAGCTACAATTGGCCCAATAGAAGCAAGACCAGTTAAACCAAAGTTATCAGCTTTACTATCAGAATTTTTGTTAGATTTTACCGCAGCAACACCCATACCAAGAGCCATGATAAAAGGAACTGTCATAGGTCCAGTTGTGGCGCCACTTGCGTCAAAAGAGATGGCAAAATATTCTTGTGGAGCTAAAAAAGCTAAAACAAATACAACAACATAAAATCCCACAAATAAAAACTTAATTGGGATTTGCAAAACTGTTCTTAGAAGACCAAGAGAAACGAAAAATCCAATCCCCAAAGCAATCATAATTAATAGCGTTGTGCTTTTTATTGATGGATTTACAGCACTAACTTGTCCAGTTAGAACTTGAACATCAGGTTCTGCGATGGTGATAATAAATCCAATCACAAATGAGGCAATTAATAGCAATGGCAAGTTCTTTTTGCTAGTTAATGCAGACCCTGCTTTTTCTCCCATAGGGATAATACCAATATCTGCCCCAAGCAAAAACAATGCTAACCCAATGATTGTAAACAATGAACTAACAATAAATGTTAATGTCATTCCATCACCTAAAGGTGTAATTGTCCAGTTCAAGATAAGAACAATTAGCGCAATAGGTCCAATAGATACAAATGTTTCCTTGATCTTCTCTAACAACTATGTTTCCTTTTTTTTGTTTTTTAATACATGTAAATCACGTTTATTTTGTTATATCAAAGTAATGTTTGATTTTTGTTAGATTTTAGCATTGATAGCCTTTTTCTTTGATTCCAGCAACCCATTTTCCAGCCCAGGTTTTTGCAGCTTCTAAATCATGCTCTTTGTAGTTTCCGCATTCTTTTGGGTCTGTTCCCGGAATAGCCTTATCCCAAAGTGCCACTTTTTCTAGCACGTTTATCATTTTATCAGCTACGAAGCTTTCTTCTAAATCTTCAAAAACTGTAAGATAAAAGCCGGTTCTGCATCCCATTGGCGAAAAGTCAATGATTCCAGCAATTTCATCACGAATGTATTCTGCAATCAAATGCTCTAGAGTATGAATTCCAGCGATTGGCATAAAATCCACATTTGGCTGACAAAAGCGAATATCAAACTTTGAAACAGCATCACCTTTTGGGCCAACTTTTACAGCCGCTTTACGAACATAAGGTGCTTTTACCTTTGTATGATCCAAGTTAAAACTATCTACGTTGTAGCTTTTTCCGTTTGTTTCTTTCATAAAATCCCCCAAACTGATTTTAGACTTCCCTTATGCAAGATTTTTCAAAATTTCAGCTGTGATATTTGAACAATTTGCTGCGGCTTCATCTTCTAGATAAACTTCATCTGTGTTTTCTGCTAAGTCAGAAATACTTCTTATGATAATATATGGGATTTCATACAAAAATGCTACATGACCAATAGCAGCGCCTTCCATATCACAACAAGTTGGATTACAAATTTCTTTGATAACCATTTTCTTTTCACGAGTATCAACGAAAACATCCCCAGTTGCAACGCGACCTTTTACAAGTTTTCCTTTCACCTTGTTTTCAGCCTTCAAAGTTGCAAAAGCCTTTTCCGCAATTTTTAGCATTTCCTCGTTAGCTGGAAAACTTGTAGCTTTTAATCCAGGAATTTGACAAATTTCATATCCAAATCCAGTAGCGTTTACATCATGATAAATAGAATCTGTAGAAACCACTGTATCCATAACTGCAAGTTCAGAAGCAATTCCTCCCGCAACCCCAGTATTGATAATGTGAGTACATCCAAATTTAGTGATTAATGTTTGAGCACATATTCCAGCATTAACTTTTCCAACTCCACTTTTCACTATAACAACAGGAGTTTTTCCAAAAGTTCCTTCATAGAAAACTAAATACTTTTCGTTAGTTTCTACAACATTTTCAAGATTTTTAACCAATAAACGGATTTCAGTATCCATTGCACCAATAACGCCTACTTTCATAAGACCTCCAATAATCTGTATTATATACAATATTACATCATTTTTGTCAAAAAAATGACAAATTTTGCAAAAAACTGCAAAGATTTCAAACATTTTCTATTGACTATTTTTTTGATATATTCTACATTCATTATAGCAGCAACAAACAAACTAAAAAGACCGCTTTTTCTCCTCCTTTAGCGGTCTTTTTCTTTTTTAAACTAACTTTTTTACATAATTTCCATACATTTCCAGGCTAGATTCTAAAAATCCTCAAAATCTAACCTAAAAAACAAGTCTTAAAACTAAATCCCAATGGCGTCTTTTATCTTTTTCATATAAAGTTCTTTTTGATAAAAATATGCACCAATGTGAGGAGCACCATCTACCAAAACTAGTTCCTTATTTTCTTGATTATGGATAGAATCCAACAATTCTTTCCCTGTATCAGGCTTAACCAAAATATCATTTCCACCATGAAAAATGATAATAGGAAATGGGAATCCATCTTTTTTTGTAGCCTTCGCCAAATTTCTTGTTGGTGAATAATTTCCCATAAATCCGTTTCCCGAAACAAAACTCCAAAAACTCATACCTTTTATTATCAAAAGGATAATAAGCTTTTGAAATCCATTTTGACCCAAATTCCCCGGAATTTGAGAAAGCATTTGTTTTTTCCAATCACTAAATCCACAATCTTCAACAGCGAGAATTACTTTCTTTTCATAAGGTGATTTTTTGATTTTTAGACGTGAAATCGTATTAAAAACTGTAGCACCGCCCATGGAAATTCCGTGCAAGATAAATTTGCTATCCTCACCATATTTGCTACAAATCAATTCCATCCATTTTTGGACATCTTTTGCATCTTTATATCCCATTCCGTAGGTTTTTCCGTAACTTTCCCCGTGAGAACGAACATTTATAGCCAACACATTTACGCCAAGTTTATGATATTCCTCTGCTAAATATGCCATTCCACTAGAAGAATCTGTCATTCCATGAATTAAAATTGCAAAACGATTTTCAGATTTTTCAAAATCCTCAGCCAACCATAAATCAGCACCTAACAAAATCCCTTTCACACCGATAATATGCATTTTTTCCAAAGGATAACTTGCCCAACGTCTTTTTGCTTCAAGTAATGGCGCCATGATAATAGGATCGTGAACGTGAGTTCCACCATTTCCAACACCTTTTATCTCTACTTCTTCCCCATCAAAACTCTCTGGAATTTCAGGAATCCCAGGTTTTTCGCTTCGAGTAAACATTTTGAAATAAACTGCTGCTCCACCGCCCAAAGAAAAGGTCACAATTGCCAAAATAAATAAATAAATAAAAACCATATTTGAAATATACCACAAAATATTTGAATTAGCGATAAAAAAAACTGCCCAAGTTTTCCACAAGCAGATAGTCAAAAAACCGACTTTTCCACAAGGTTTTCCACATTTTTGGGCAGTTTTCCACAAGTTGTATTATGTTTTACACATGTTTTCTATATTTTCCGAGGATTACCATTTACCACTAGCGCCGCCGCCTCCAAAAGAACCGCCACCACCAGAGAATCCTCCGAATCCACCGCCAAATCCACTTCCGCCAGAGAAGCCGCCAAAGCCTCCGCTACTCTTGTGACTACCACTGTTAGAAAGTGCCTTTGCAACTTCAATTGCTGTTTTTGCAGCAATTGCTGTTCTTAAGGCTTTGTTATCCACAGAAGAACCTGGATATTTTGTTGCTTTTGAGGAAGCTGACATAATCATAATAAAAACAAAGAAAATCATAAAAACTGGAATCGCAACAAAGGGACCATCATCATCCTCAATTTCAAGGATAATTGGACTTTCTCCGTTTCCAGAAAAATCAACCGCCACGTTTTCCACAATAGCAGTTACACCATCTACAATCCCCGCTGAATAATCCCCATTTTTGAAATGAGGAGTTATTACATTTCGGATAATCAAACCGCATTTTGTATCAGTTAGATCACCTTCAACGCCGTAACCAGTTTCAATTCTAAGCTCTCTATCCCCAATAGAAACCAAAAGCAAAACTCCGTTATCCTGACCTTTTTGGCCAAGTTTCCAGTTTTCAGCCACTTTCATAGAATAGCTTTCTATCGCCTCACCTTCCAACGAAGGAATTGTTAGCACTGCCACTTGAATACCAGTTTCATTGCTTAGATTTGTCAACTTTTGGTTTAACACTCTTTCATCAGAAGAATCGATGACATTTGCTTTATCCATAATTGGAGTTTCTAGTTTTGGCACATCCAAAGCAAAGGCGGAAAACACAAAACAAGCAAACATCAACACACAAAAGATTGATTTTTGAACTTGATTTTTTACCATCGTCCACCTCCAAGAATAATCAACTCATTAGAGATTTCATCTGGATTTTCCTCTTTTGCAGGAAAGTTTTCCTCAAGGATTTTTCCACATTCTTCAACAGCAGTACAAATCGCTTTTCCAGAATCAATTTTTAGATTTTTTGCTAAATCTGCTGCAATCTTATTCCAGTTTTCTTGAGGTATTTTCTCAGCAATGCCGAAATCAGCCAAAATCCTAACTCTTTGCTCCAAATACGAAACAAAAATTAAAATTCCAGAAGCCTCTTTTGTCTTATTGATTCCGGCACGATAAAACACACTTTCAGATTTTGCTTCAACTGCAGCAAACTGTACAGAAGTAGGAACTATCTTTCTATCCACAAAAGTGATATTTGAAAGTAAAAAAGCCACAGCGATTACGGAAAAACTAATCATTCCCACAAACAAAGCGAAAAACCACTTTGGCATTTCCCAAAAACGCTTTTCAAATGCTGGGATTAACTTATCGCTTAACAAAATCAAAGCTGTAAAAGTCACAACTCCTAAAATCACAGAAAAAAACAATTCATAAAAAGAATAAGAATCTGATTCTGGTGCAACTGCCACAGCAATTTCTCCAGTTGTTTTTGCCTCAACCTTTTTTATTGTTTCATCAATTTGATTTTTTGCTTTTTCATCAATTTTGAGTTTTTTTAGCAAGTTTTTTACTGTCATTAAAATTCTACCTTAGGAGCTGTTTGTGCTTCTGAAGATGCAGAAAAGTATGCTTTTTCTCTAAATCCGAAAATATTTGCCAAGAAAACTGTTGGGAATTTTCTGATTGTAGAATTGTAAGTTGAAACTACATCGTTGTAGCGCTTTCTTTCAGTTGCGATACGATTTTCAGTTCCTTCAAGTTCATCTTGTAAAGCCAAGAAGTTTTGGTCAGCTTTCAATTCAGGATAATTTTCTGTTACAACTAACAATCTTTGTAATGCAGAACCAAGTTCGTCTTGAGCTTGTTGAAATCTTTTGAATGCTGCTTCGTCTTCTAAAAGTTCATCAGACATTTGAACAACGCCACCTGCTTTTGAACGAGCATCAGCAATATTTGTGAAAACTTCACTTTCATGTGAAGCATAACCTTTTACAGTTGAAACCAAGTTTGGAATCAAGTCATAACGTCTTTGATATTGATTTTCAACCTGTGCCCATTGACTTTTTACACCTTCATCTAATTCTACCATTGAGTTGTAAGAACCAGAAATGCTTGAAACACAGCCTACAATCATAACCAATAATACTGCAACAATAATAAGTGCAATTTTTGTGCCTTTCTTCATTTAAAAGCCTCCCAAAATATTTTTAGATGATTTTCAAAAATCGAAATTTCATCATTTCTACTAAAAACTATTTTAGCATAAAAGTCAGTTTAAAACAAAAAAACCGCCACAATGCTTAAAAATTTAAACACTTGAAGCGGTCATTTTTGCTACTAATTGATATTAGATTTTTGCTTTTCTTAAGCGAACTTGTTCAATATCACTAGAGAAAAGTTCACGTAAATCGTTAAGTTTTAGAGCCATAAGAGCCATACGGTCAATACCGATACCCCAAGCTAGAACTGGAACGTCAACGCCCATTGGTTTTGTTACTTCTGGACGGAAGATACCAGCACCACCAAGCTCGAACCAGCCAAGAACTGGGTGCTTGATATGAACTTCTACAGATGGTTCTGTAAATGGGAAATAACCAGGAACATATTTAACATCTGTTGCTCCAGCAATTTCCACAGCAAACATTTCCAAGAATCCTAGAAGTGTTTTTAGGTTTGCTTCTTCACCAAGAACGATACCTTCTGTTTGATAGAAGTCTGAAAGGTGAGTTGCGTCAACTTTGTCGTAGCGGAAACAACGAGCAATACCAAAATATTTACCAGGAACTTTTGCTTTTGCAAGTTGATGTGCAGAAAGTACAGTTCCTTGACTGCGTAGAATCAAGTGTTTTGTAAAGTTTTCATCAAAGTTGTAGTTCCAACCACGGCTTCCTGTGTTTCCACCATCGCGGTGAACAGCAGCAACATTTGAAAGGAATGGTTCTTCAATAGTTTTTGCATGAGTTGGATTTTTGATTGAATATACGTCGTGGATATCACGAGCAGCGTGGAATTGAGGCATGAACAATGCATCACAATCCCAGAATTCTGTTTCTACAAGAGGTCCGTCAAATTCTTCAAATCCTAGAGAACAAAGCTTATCTTTTACACTTTCTAGGAATGAAACATAAGCACTTGTACGACCTGGAATAATACGTGCAGGAGGGATTGCAATATTGTATCCACGGAATGCAGCATTTTTCCATTCACCAGATGTTAGGATTTTACTTGTGATTGAACCAATTTCATTTCCTGTAACACCTGCTGTTTCTAGAGCTGCAGCAACTTCTTCAGCGTCTTTTGTTAAAGCATAAACAACAACTTCTCTTTCGATTACACGGAAAGCGAAATCACTTACACCACGTTTTTTTGCAAGAGTTGCCATAACAGCTTTTTCATCTTCAGAAAGAGAAGCAGAATCAAGTAAACCGTCTTTTGCTTCTAAACCTTTTTTCAAGATTTCGTTAGTTGTTACTACACGTGCTGGTAATTCTTTTCCAGTACAAGCAGCTTTTTTTTCTGCATCCATTGCAAGAACGCCTTCTTTTGAGAAGGTACCAAAAGCACTACCAACGTCTTTGTTTTCGATGTTTAATGCTTTTGCAATTTCAGGAAGGGCATGAGGTCCATTATCTTTTAGGAAGTTGTAAATTCTTTCTTCGATTGTACCGTTTTCTGCATAAGAACGACCAATATCAGTGATTTCATAGTGAGTATATGGTTCACGTCTAACTTCTGCGATAAGACCTTTTCCACCAAGCCATGAAAAAGCCTGATTTGCGTGTCCTTCTTTATATTCAAGTTCTGCTTGAAGTTTTGCTGATGTAAGTTCAACACCTGCTTTGTAGGCTCTCAAAACTTTAATTTCAAGTGGGTGCAAGTTTTTAATAATTGCTGCTGTATCCATTTTTTTCCTCGATATTCAATCTGAATATTTACAGTATAACCTATTTTTCAAACTTTATGAAAGATGTATAGATAGCTAAATTCTTTTCATTATCGTATTTTGTTAAATCTTTTCTTAGATATGCGTGATTAAAATAACTTTTTTGACCTCTAAAAGTTAAAATTCTTTCACGAATAACTTTCATAGCTTCACCTTGATCAAACAATGAAGATGGAATTGTATAAATAAAACGTGCTTCATCTAAAACAGGCATATATTCAATACGTAATGTGTAAAGTTTACCTTTTTCTTCAATGATTTCCATTGCCATGATATCTGGTTCTTCAGCAAGTGGATCTTCTTCTTTAGCTTGTGCAAAAACAGAAGTCATCGCAATTGCAAAAAATAGAATAACAAAAAGTAGTTTATTGTAAGCTTTCATTTTTTTCTCCTAATAAATATTTAGCTTATTATTTTAAAATTGAGAATATTGAATTATTTTATCAACATACAGAAAAAAATCAAGGTGGGCAGTATATTTTCCCTTTATTATTTTAATATTTGGATCAATATCTTTTAATAAAATTGTACCTGTAACTTCTTTCGGTTTGTTTTTTGTTTGTTTTTGAGCATAATTTCTTATGGCGTTTTTTGCAGCGTTTTTTACAGCCTCTTTTATGCCATCAATGCTATCAACGCTATCTAAGTACGATGATTCCCCAGTTCCAGAAACTCTTGGAAACTGTATGCTATCCCAACGTTGTCTACTTATCATCATTTCGTCAGTTCTTAGATATTCAAGCCAGCAGTAGACTCGTGTATCCAAAAAAGCAGGATTTGTAAAAATGATTTTTTCATCATCTTCAGGGATTTCAGAAATTGGTTCAAGGGAAAAATATTCTTCTACATTTCGAGTGTTATCCGACGGGGTATATTCAAACTTCCAGCCATAAATCATTCCAGAAAGCAAGTATGGAGCAGTTGCTTTCAAAGAACGAAAAGATGTTCCAAAGGCATTTTCAGTTTCCGGTGAAATTTGAGAAGCAGGATTTTCATCCAAAGGCGCCCACAAGCGAATTCTAAGTGTTTTTTGAGTATCACTTATTTGTGAAAAACAAAATGAGCATGATAAAATCAAAATTATCAAAATGAAAAAAGATTTGTGAATTCTTGCCATAATATTATTTTATTATCGGTAAGTATTTCTCCAAACTTTCCAAGGATTTATTCGCATTCTGATAACAAAATACAACCAAGCAAACAAAAATCCAGCAAGATGAGTCATGTGAGCAACGCCACTAGAAAGACTGAAAATCTGGCTAGAAACTTCGATGATTGCATAGATAAAAACCAAAAGTGGAGCTGGAACTGGTAAAATTCCCCAAATTGATATTACAGACCGTGGATAAATCACTGCATAAGCCAACAAAATTGCGTACAAGCACCCAGAAGCCCCGCACAAAACCACAAGCAAACTTCCAGTAGCGACATAAACCACAAAAGAGAATATTCCGCAAAAAATCCCAGAAAGGAAATAGAGCAAACAAAATTCTTTTGTGCCGATAGCTTTTTCAACAGACAATCCGAACATCAAAAGTCCAAGCATATTAAACAAAATATGTTGAATCCCAGTTGTATCGTGAACAAACATATAAGTGAAAATTTGCCAATACTCGTGATTGTAAATTGTTAGCGGTGGAAAAATTGATAGATGCACGTACAAACCTGGAAATATTTGTGTCAAAATATAAACCAAAATATTTGCACCGATAATATAGAGAGTTGCCTTATTGAATGTGTATTTAAATGGTTTATGGATAAAAGACATCTTTTCTTTCTATTGATTTGGAGCAAAAGAAGATCTGTTTCGTCCACTTTCCTTTGAGATATATAAAGCTTGGTCTGCTAAATCAACTAAACCAGATGGAGTTTTTTTCTTGCCTTTTTGAAGAGTTGCAACACCGATAGAAATTGTTACAGACATATGTTGCTCACCATAAACAAAATCATGAGCTTCAATATTTTTTCGGATTCGTTCTGCAACCATCATTGCGCTAGTATCATCTGTGTTTGTTAGAAGAACAACGAATTCCTCACCACCGTAACGAGCAGCCAAGTCACGAGTTCTAACACCATCAGAAATGATTTTAGCAACACTTTGAAGAACATAATCACCACAAGCGTGACCATAAGTGTCATTAAAGCGCTTAAAGTGGTCAATATCTAACATCAAAACAGAAAGAGGATTTTCTGTTTTTTGAGCTTCATCAATTTTGTCAGCTAAAACAGTGTAGAAATAGTGTTTTAGTTTTAGACGAGTCATCATATCAGTTGTTGTCATTTCAACAAGAGATGCGTTATTAATTGCAATAGCAGAAAGAGATGCAATAGAAAGAATTTGCTCTCTATCGTATTGTGAATATTCGATTCCATCACCCAAATCAATTCTTTCACCTAAAAGCAAAACACCTACAATGTGATTTTTCTCTTGAATTGGTGCAATAAGAGATGGTTGCAAAGAAGTGATACAAGTTAATTCTTTGATTTGAGGAAATTTCTTTTCTAATTCTTCTAATGTGTATGCATTTGGATTGGCATTTAAGAAATCTACAAAAGGATGATTCTTGCTGATTGAGTAATCAATGTTTTCATCAACTTCTAAGCCGTTAAAGTGATTTCCAAGTTCAATTTTGTCTGAACTAAAATCTTTTGCAACGAAAAGCCCAGCCCCTAGTGTATGAACCTGACACATACAAACATATAAAACTGACTCAATCAAATTATCATAGTCAAGAAGTGAACACAAACTCTTAGAAATTTCTAGAAGTTGCTTCAAATCGTAAATTTGCTTTTCGTAGTTTTCGCTCTTTGAGGATCGCTTTTTAGTTGTTTTTGTTTGTTTTTCCATGGAATTACTCATCTCGAACACCACTTATTATAGCATAGTTTTTCATTATATCAAGAAAAATATTCCATTTTGCGAAAGTAGTATCCAAAAACTCATATTTATCTTTATTTCTTGGAGAGGAACATAACATTCTCAAGTTCTCAATATGCTCTGGAGATGTTCGTTTTGCATCTGAAAGAAGTTCTGTCAGTTTTTTATGCATTTGGAACAAATGAACAGTTTCCCTTTGAACAAGACTTTTTGCCTCTAGATTTACACTGTTTATCATGGAATGTAAAGATTTCATGAAATTTTGGTCTGTGTGGCTGTCGTGCAGATATCCAGTCATCAAAGCAATATTGTTTTTTCCATTTTTCTCAAAAGATTCTTCAAACTCGGTAATTCGTTTGTCAATTTCAGCACAAGAAAACACTATCGAAGAAAACTCTGTTTTATATTGAGGATTATTAAAAAATCCTTCAACAACCAAATCGTTTAAAAAGGTATTTACCTTGTATGCATAATATCGGGTAACAAAATTTTTCAAAATCTGGAGTGGGGTAACCCACAAAAATGAACCAGCACCACTTCTAAAAAAGATATTGCTGTTATCTTGATTGTAACCGTTGACTGCATCTAATTCAACGCTGTTAAATAGCTCAGCAGTTTCCTTTTTTATGTGCTCGTCCTGAACTTCCACATCAATTCGCTGTGAATCTTGCTCAAAAGATGCTTTGATTTTTTCAGCGTACTTCATAATGATACTTGGCTGATTCATGGCAATCTTTGGCTCATAAACTGGGTCATTTTTGATAACCCGAATCAAGTTTTTCAAGTTTGTCGGCGTTAAAACTTTTGACAATACCGTAGAAATCTTCCGAACGTGAGCAAGAAGTTGGTTTTGGTCGTTTTCGCTCATTGTTTCTGGAGAACGAGAAAATGCTAATGCTAAAATGGCTCTGCCTAAGGCCGCATTTATCTTAAAATGTGCAGTCAAATAGTAGAAATCAAGCAAATATTGTTCCATTATCTCGATTTGAAGAGGTGGAAATTGATTTTCTACTTTTTCACCAAGAGTATAATCAGGATTAAATTCTCTTAAAAGTGAACTATAAGGAAATTTACATAAATCAACAAAAACTTCTAAATTTTGTAAAATCATTTCGATTTGAGAAAAAGAACTGTTTGCCATTTCCTTTACCAAAAAATCCATATTTTTTCGCTGACTTTCATGAATTTTCATTGGGCTAAAATTTGACAAAAACTCTTGCTTCCGATTTTCGTATTTTAAGCTTTCTAGAATTTCTTTAGATTTATCAGAAAATCCTGTTTGAATAAGGATTTCCATATATTTATCTTTTTGTTTTGAGTCTACGCTATCAATGGTTTCTGAAAAAAGTTTTGCTAAAGGGATAGAATGTTCATGCAAAATTCTAAAAACTTCGGCAAAATTTGGCAAAACTTGGCGTGATTTATAGATTGCAGGTTGAAAAATTCTCAATTCATTTTCAATTTTTTTTACTTCTTGCTTTTGACGAGATTCTGGACTTGAGGTGTTAAAAAGTGATTCAAAAAGTTCTTTAATTTGAGAGAAAAAACCCATAATTTATTTTAATCAGTAAAAGACAATTTATCAATTTATTTATTTCGTATTATAAACTTAATGAACAAATTGAATTGTAAATTTTTTGATATTCATCAAAAGTACTTGCATTTACAATTTCTTTTCTGACTGCGGCTCCTCCTGTAACACCTTTTGAATAGCAACAAAATCTCTTTCGCATTTCCTTACAAGCCACATATTCGCCTTTTAACTCAATTAAATGCTTCAATTCTTTCATACCTGTGTCTAATCTATTTTTCACAGGAATTTCTGAATATTTTCCAGTAGTAAGAAGTTCTTTTGTTTGTGTAAAAATAAAAGGATTGCCCATAGCACCACGAGCAAACATAACCCCATCACAACCAGTTTCTAAAATCATTCGTTTAGCATCTTCTGGAGAAAAAACATCCCCAGAGCCAAAAACAGGAATCTTACCTTTCAAAAGTTCCACAAGTTCTCTAAGATAATCCCAATTTGCTTTGCCTTCATAACACTGAGTTTTTGTGCGACCATGAAGAGTAACCGCTTTGGCACCAGCCTCGTATGCGGCAATCCCAGCTTCTCTAAAAGTGATATTTGAACTATCCCAGCCAGAACGAATTTTTACCGTAACAGGAACTTCCCCCGCAGCTTCCACAGTGGCTTTTGTGATTTTGTATAAAAGTTCTGGGTCTTTTGTAAGAGATGAACCTGCTCCACTTTTTATGATTTTTGGAACAGGACACCCCGCATTAATATCAATAATTTCTGGATGAACTTTATCCAGAGTGATTTTTGTGGCTTCAGCCATTGTTTCTGGGATTCCACCAAAAAGTTGAACTGCGTAAATATCCTCGTTTGGTGCTCGAAGCATAATATCGTGAGTTTTATCTGAACCACGAGTCAAAGCTTCTGAGCTTACCATTTCTGTGTAGCACAAAGAAGCACCGCAATCTCTACAGATGGCTCTAAATGCTACATCAGAATAGCCGGCAACTGGAGCTAAAAACAAATTTCCAGAAATTGTTACATCACCAATTTTCACAGGATGATAAAGGTTTTGAGGAAAATCACTTGAGTTTTCGTTTGTGATGAAATTATCCATAAAACTAAGGAAAACCTATTCTGGAAGTCTAAAGAACTTACAACTGTTTTTCCAAAGTTGGTCAGCTAATTGTTCTAAATCCATATCAAGCATTTCTGCAAGGAATTTTGCTGTTGATGGAACATAAGCTGGCATATTACGTTTATTTCTAAATTCAGCTGGAACCATAAATGGACTTTCTGATTCAATAAGAATTCTATCAAGTGGAACATTTAAAACTGTTTCATGAAGATTTCTTGCATTTCGATATGTTAAATTTCCCGCAAAAGAAAAATATAAATTCAAATCACAAGCTTTTTTTGCATAGGCACCGTCTTCTGAATAGCAGTGTAAAACACCACCAGCAGGAGGAAGGTGATCTGACAAAATATCAAGTACGTCTGCACCAGCATCCCTATTGTGGATGATAACTGGCATATCATATTTTTCAGCTAAATCTAGTTGAGTAATAAAAAGTTCGATTTGAGAACGTTTGTCACCAAATTTTCTGTAGTAGTCTAATCCCATTTCTCCAATAGCAACTACATTTGGCTTTTTTAAACCTTCTTCGATTGTTTTAATCCAATCCTTGCCTGGAGTTTCAACTTCAGATGGAGCTACACCAACAGCGTGATATACACCTGAAACTGATTTTAGATTATTGTACACTTTAGCAAAGTCGTGCAAACTGTTGCAGATGCTTACAATACGAGTAACTTGTGCCTTTTTTGCTTCTTGAACAACACGAAATTGCTTAATTGGGTCATCGTAAATTAGACCGATGTGGGCATGAGTATCAAAAAATTGCATGGCTTTCTTCCAAAAATAAGTGATGAAATGCTTGCACCGCAAGCGAAGTATTCCGACTTTGGTTTTGGGAACAAATCGGAACCGATTGTAGTTCAAAGACTTGAAAAAAGTTCTTTGATTGATGTTAGAAACTTCGTAAGATTTATTTTTTTGTTTTGTATTTTTTCTGAATTACAACGAACACTTTTTTACGCTCTTGTTTCTGATATAAAGATAACATAGGTTTATGTTATCGTCAATTCACATAAGATAAATATTAATTTCACCCTTACTTATTTACAAAAATAATTACAAAAATATTCTCTATATTTTTTTTGATTATTTTATCTGAAACCTTTTCCGATATTTGACAGTGAATAGTATGAATGGTATAATCTAGCGTTGATTAGTAGCCTTCTAGGTTTATATGCTAATTGATTTTATGGAGAATTATTTTGGCTCAAAAACGAAAATATAAAAGAGTTGAAAAAAATATAGCAAAAAACGTACTTGGAGCATTTGGTCATTTTTTCAAAATGATTGGTCGCTTCTTTGTTAATATTTTTAAAACTGGGGATAGAAAACTTACAATCATGATTGTTCCTCATTCCCAGAGTAAAGTTGTAAATATTCAGACAAACCTTTTTTCACTTGTTCTAGGGTTTGTTTTGATTGCAGGAATTATCGGTTCATTCTTTTTCTTTAACACACAAGCAGTTGGTTCAACGACAGAAATTGCTCGCTTGATGGAAGAAAACAGACAAACATTAGCTAGTTTGGATGAACTTCGTACAGAAAACAACAATCTTTTACAAGTTGCAAAACGATTTCAAGACACATTATCAGAATCCCTCTCTTTGATGGGAATTGCACAGTCAACTTCTACATCAGGTGGAACATCACAATCAAGTGACTTATCATCTTTATTTGATATGCAAGAACTTGCAAAAGGTTCCGTTCGTGAAATCGTTGATGTTCGTCAACTTAGCTCATATCTAGAAGGTGCAATTCAGCCTGTTGAACAATTAGGAAAACTATTTGAATCACAAGGCGCTTTGTTCTCTGACATCCCAAGTGTTTGGCCTCTAAAAGGTGGAATCGGACGAGTTTCCATGGCATTTGGACAAAACGTTCACCCAATCACTGGTAAATGGTACATTCACAAAGGTATGGACTTTTCAACTTGGCGTTCTGGCGACCCAATTATCGCAACAGCAAACGGACGCGTTGTTACAGCAGCCTTTGATGCAAGTTATGGTTATTACGTAATTATCCAGCATAAATATGGATATTACACAAGATACGCACACATGAGTCGTTTCAACGTGCAAAAAGGTCAAACCGTTTCTCAGGGCGACGTTATCGGATATATCGGAAATACTGGGGTTACAACTGGTGCCCACCTTCACTATGAAGTTCACATTGGTTCAGAAGTTGTAGATCCAGCAAAATATATTAGTGTAAAACTTTCAAAGTAATAGTAGGAAAAATGGCTATATTAGCAGATGATGTTTCAATAAACACTTTAGTCGGCGCAGGAACCCGAGTTTCAGGAAATTTGAATATTGCAGGTCTAGTTCGCGTTGACGGTGATATTGATGGTAATTTAGAAACAACCGGTCGAGTTATTATCGGTGAAAAAGCTCGTATTCGAGGAAATGTTACCGCAAAAGCCGCTGTAATTGGTGGAATTATCGAGGGTGATGTTTATGCTCCAGATGAAATCCAAATTCTTGCATCATCTTCTGTTTACGGTGATGTTATAACAAAGAAGATTTCTGTTGCAGAAAACAGTTTTATTCACGGAATGTGTATTGCCATAAAAGATACTGAACAATTTATGAAATATACAGAAGACTGGAAAAATCAAAAAGCAATTTTGGCAAAAGCTGCATTTTCAACAGGTAAATAATTATGCCAGGAATTGATTCTTTTAATCCGCTTTTTTATTCTCAAGCAACATTAGAAACAGTAAAAAAGAGCAAAAAAGAAGAAGATCAAAAGAAAACTGAAAAAACAAAATCACGGTTTGTAGATTTACTTCGCAAAGCAGAAGATATTCCAGCAACAGATCCTGAGTTACCAATTGAAATTGCTTCTATGGATACAGAAGAAGCACTTGTTTTTTTGATGGATGAAGTTACGATGGCAGGGGAGGAGTTGAAAAATAGTCCTTTACCAGAAGCTTATCAAACATACAAAAAGAAAATTACACAGTTTATACATTTTGTATCTAAAAATTCTTATGATGTAAAAGTGGACTTAGGAATACGTTCTTCAAGATCCCCAACTAGAAAAAAATACACAATCGTTACTGTGGTAAATGAAAAATTAGAGCAACTAGCACGTGATATTTTGCTTGGACAATCTAATCAAATGTTAATGCTTGCCAAGATAGAAGAGATAAAAGGACTTTTGGTGGATTTAGTTTCCTAAAAGTTCACAGAGATTTTGGACTTAATATCAATTCCCCAAAAATAGGAGAAAATAATGAGTGGAGTTTTTGAAAAAGACATAGATCAAATTGATATTTCAGAATTAGAAGATGATTACATTGTTGAAGAAGAAGATACTCATTTTGAATATCCAGATCCTCTCTATAAATTAAAACTAGAATATTCTAGCGAAGGTGTTTACGCCACTACAAATAACAATCTAGAATTAGTCGGTGGTGATTACGTAATTATTCCAACTCGCTACGGAAAAGATTTAGCCTTGGTTATGGGAAAAGTAACAACTCCTATCGGGATTAAACAAGGCGACATCGTTTACATTGAAAGAAAAGCTTCAAAAGAAGATTTGAAAAAAGCTGAAGAATTAAAGCAAAAAGAAAAAAGCGCATTTTCAATTTTCAAAGAAAAGGTTGCTGCACATAAACTCGATATGAAACTTATTGCCACTCACTATTTGTTGGAAGAGCAAAAAGTTTTGTTTTTCTTTAGTGCAGAAAATCGTGTTGACTTTAGAGAGTTGGTAAAAGATTTGGTTTCCGTTTTCAAAATGAGAATCGAACTTCGCCAAATCGGTGTTAGAGACGAATCTCGCATCACTGGTGGATTGGGAGTTTGTGGTCGCCCTTACTGTTGTCACGCAGTTTCTGACCGCCTAAAACCAGTTTCTATCAAAATGGCAAAAGAACAAAATCTTTCACTAAATTCTATGAAGATTTCTGGACAATGCGGTCGCTTGTTATGCTGCTTGTCTTACGAATACGAGTGGTATTCTGAAGCAAGAAAACAACTTCCAACAGAAGGCCTAAAGATTTACTACGATGGAACAAACTTCAGAATACAAGAAGTTAATCCGCTTACTAGAATGGTAAAAATGTCTGGAGAAGATGGTCGTCTTTTGGAAATCGCCGCATCAAGATTTGTACAAAAAGATAATCGTTGGGTAATCCAAAACTAGATAAATAGAAAAAAAGAAAAGCTGTCCAGAAGTTTAGGCTTCAAAAATGGACAGCTTTTTTGTTTAATAGGGTTTTACTGAAAATTAATATCGATTTGATAAATCTCTTAATTTTTCCCGCAAAATTTCCAAACGTCTTCTAAGTTCTTTAATTTGCTCAATACTTGTCATGATTTTGGACTGCATGTAAACATCAGCAAGTACACCATCAAAAACAAAGTCTGCAAAAGTGGAAAAAGTTCCTGTATTCATAGAAAAATCTGTTGGGATAACAACTTCTTTTAGTTCCCGTTGTAAATCACGCAAAAGATAATTAATTTGATTCATTGTTGAACTTGCAGAACTTAACTTTGTATGCTTTACCAAGTCCACTAAAAATCCGCCACCGAGAATATCTAAAAATCCCCAGTTTCTAGCACTTGTAAACTTTTTTTCTGCCTCATCAATTAGGGGCAAAAGTTGATTGATAATTAATTGTACGTCATTTATTTCTTTAATGTTATTTGTCATAAGAAAACTTTATATGGATTTTGGTTTTTACACAAGTAGCAAAAAGGCTTGAAAGTTCAAAGGGGGAACATTCAAGCCTTTTTGTGATTAGATTTTTATCAAATTGTATTCTTTTGTGCCAAGTCCCATTTTTTCAGCATGGGATATTTGGCTCTTCCAATCAGTTGATGGATGAATATTGGTAAAGTGGTCGTGACACTTGCATTCACGCTCATCTAGAATAGAACCTTTGTTTGCAGGTTGTGCGTTTACAGCGTCTGCACAAGCTTGATCTAGGGCAACTGGGTCAAAACTGGCGAACATTCCAACATCAGGAGCGAAAGGAGCGTCGTTTTCTGCGTGACAATCACAATAAGGTGATAAATCCATTACCAAGGAAACGTGAAAGCATGGTCTATCTCGAACTACAGCTGCTGTGTATTCTACCATTTTGCAATTTAACTTTTCGTTAGAATCGTCACTTCCTGGAAGAACAGCGTCTTTAATACAAGAACCAATACAGCGTCCACAACCTACACATTTATCGTGATTTATACTGGCTTTTTTATCTGAAATTGTTATAGCGTCGTGGGCACAGTTTTTTGTACACATTCCACAGCCAACACATTTTGATTGTTTAACGTGAGGTTTTCCAGCGGCGTGCATTTCCATCTTTCCAGCACGAGAACCACATCCCATTCCGATGTTTTTGATAGTTCCACCAAATCCAGTTGATTCGTGACCTTTGAAGTGGGTTAGGGAAATGAAAACATCAGCGTCCATTACAGCGCGACCAATTTTTGCTTCTTTTACGTAATCACCGTCTGGAACTGGCACGTAAACTTCGTCAGTACCCTTTAATCCATCCGCGATAATAACATGACAGCCTGTGGAAAAAGGTGAAAACCCGTTTAAATATGCCGCATCAATATGATCTAGGGCGTTTTTTCTGCCTCCAACATACAAAGTATTACAGTCTGTTAGAAATGGCTTTCCACCGAGGGATTTTACAACGTCAGCAACGACTTTTGCATAATTTGGGCGAAGAAAAGCAAGATTTCCCGGCTCTCCAAAGTGGATTTTGATAGCAACAAATTTATCTTGAAAATCAATTTTTTCAATGCCAGCTTTTCTGATAAGACGTTCAAGCTTTTGCAAAAGATTTTCAGTCATTGTTGCTCTAAAATTTGTAAAATAAACATCTGATTTCATAAGAATATTGTGACATACAAATTTTAATAAAGCAAGAAATTAATATTGATAGATGAGAGGGATTTTTGGATTTGTGATTATCCCAAACAAACCTCGACCAAATCCCCAACATAGTCTAGATAAAAATCTGCTGATGGTTTTGCTTTATCATCCTTAGAGATTTTTCCGTAGCCTCCCAAAATCCCGCAAGTTAGACAGCCAAGATTTTTCCCCGCTTGAATATCATAATAAGAATCCCCCACCATCAAAATTTCTGAATGTGGGATTTCCTGTTCCGATTTTTCACACATAATTTTTGCAGCCAAAGCCAAGCCATCTGGAGCAGGTTTTGTTTTTCCAGTATCCTCAGGCCCGATTATGGCGTCAAAATATGCATTGATTTGAAAAAGGGACAAAATCCGTCTTGAAATGGCGGCTGGTTTGTTTGAAACAACACTCATGGAAATCTTGTTATTTTTGCAAAAATCTAAAACCGACTTTACATTTGGATAAAGTTCTGTATTTTCCACCGAATGTTCTTTGTAATATCCAATATACCATTTTAACATCTCATCTATTTTTTCTAAGCTAATAGGAAAATCAGTAGGAAGATTTTGTAATTCCATTTTTTTATTGTCTTTTGAAACAACCTCTCCAATAAGCCCGGCATTTTCATAGCCTAAGGATGTTGCAAGAGACCGAACAAGCAAAACTCTAGCACCGTTCCCAATAAAACTAGGAATCCGATTGGCATCCACAGTTGTAAATCCGAAGTTTTCCAAAGTTTTGTTGATACTTGTCGCCATATCTGGTGCAGAATTTATTAATACACCGTCTAAATCAAAAATTATCCCTTTCATGATGATAATATGTCACATTTTTCAACAGCTGTAAATCTAAATAAAAATTATGAGGTGAGCCTATAAAAATTCATCAAAATCAAATCATCAACACGCAAAATATTTAGGAAGCTCCCTGCTCAATCAATATATGATTATGACTCAAATTCCTAACGCAAAAAAACACAGGAATTTCCTCGACTTGACGAGAAAAACTATAAATGTTCTCGCAAATAAAACATTAGAGCAGTGGCCATAAGCCCGTGTTGATAAAGTTCATTTCCCATATTTTTTATAACTTCTATCTTTTTTTCTTTGAAAAAAGAAACATATTCATCTGGGTCTAACTCCTGATTTCCAACTTTTTCTAAATCTTCGGCTAGAAAAAAATGAACACGATTACTCATAATTGCAGGATTTGGGCTCATGGAACCAAGTTTTGTTAATTTTCCAGGCTTATATCCTGTTTCTTCTAACAATTCACGTAATGCTCCTTGTTCTGGAGTTTCTCCCTTATCAATCACGCCACCTGGAAATTCCCTACAAAGCTGATTTGCCCCGTGTCTCCATTGTTCCACCATTAAAAAACTGTCTTCCAGTTCAGGAATCACGATTACCCACTCAGGAGCATCCAAAACAATATACTTGCTTTTTTCATTTTCTGGAGAAAGACTTTCTACTTCACAAAGGGAACCTATGGGTGTTTTTTGCAAAACTGTTTTTTCTAAAGGTTTCCAACATAAATTGATATTTGACTGCAATTCATTTTCTTTATTCATATTATTTCCCTATGCTTGTTTGTAATATTCTTCCAATCTTTGTTTGCTAAGCACAAAAACCTGTTTTAAATTTGGGTCAAAATGACTTCCCATAGATTCTAGCATAACTTTTTCTGCTTCTTCAAAACTCATAGATTCTTTATAACATCGCTTACTTACTAACGCATCATAAACATCTGCTATTGCCATGATTCTAGCTTCCAATGGAATTGTTTCTCCTTCTAGGTTTTCAGGATAGCCTTTCCCGTTCCATTTTTCATGGTGATATTTTGCCACATTTCTAGCAACTTGAATGAAATGTTCTTCTTCAACACCTTGCAAAATATTGTCTACAAGATTTGCACTTTTTATTACGTGAGTTTGCATTATCGCAAATTCTTCTGGAGTAAGTCTGCCAGGTTTCCGTAAAACCTTATCATCAACCCCAACCTTCCCAAGATCATGCATAGGAGCCGCTTTTATTAAATCTTCACAAAACTGTTCAGACAAATCTAGAATTTTAGTTTCTTTTATAACATCAATAAGAATTCGGATAACATCACTGGTTCGCTTAACGTGACCACCAGTGTTATCATCGCGATTTTCAACGATACTTGCCATTCCAGAAAGGATTTGAGACTGAATAGTTTGAATGTGCTGTGTTTTTTCGTGAATCTGTTTTTCAAGCCGCTCGTTATAGGAGGACAAAAGATTCATATAGTTCCATTTTACGGTATTTTCTCGCATTTCAATAATGTGGCCACAGGGATTTTCTTTATGCCAAATTCTTTCAACGCTACAAAGATAGTGTTCACCATTTGATTCAAAATCATATTCTTTGGAACTTAGATTTTCATTTAATCTTTTTTCACTTTCTTCTATCCATTTTATAAATGTATTCATTTTTGGAATGTGATTAACTTTTGAATCAACTCTACATTCTTCAATTTCTGGAATTATTTTTTTGACAATTCCATTATTTCCTATAAAGTTTAAATGGGTATCAAAAACTATATAACCGTAGGTATCTTGCTTTTGAAGAGAATTATTTACACAATCTTCAATGTTATACATCGAGATTCTTCTGTGCAAATAAAATAAGAGACAACAATCAACCACATAAACTAAAGGCATGATTTCAAAAGGAAAATCAAAAAATCTAGAAATAATAAAAAGGGCAACATTTATAATTTCAGTTGATATTAAAATTAGAATGCTTTTTCTAGAAACTGAATGTTTTTTTATTAAACTATGTATCAAAATAATTAATTCAATAATTATGTAACCGTATAAAATCACATAAAAAAAGTTGTGCCCAAAGCCATAACCATATTCAAGAACGGAATAGCCACCCATATCCACAAGAGAAACATCTTTATAGTAAATTTCGCTGTAACCAATAGTACAAACTAGGGCATAAACAAAAAAACTATATCCAAAACAAAGGATTTTTACCCATTTATTAATTTTTAAATTACAAATTGAACAAATTGCGAAAAATAAAACTAAAGGAGCAAAACATCCACCTAAATAAATAATTTTATTTGCAAGAATTGCTTCTGAAACAGAAGAGGAAGCAACAAGACTAACATATCCCAAAGATGCAACACTGGTAAGCAATGAAAAAATCGTAAAATAATAATTAATTTTTTTCCCTTCGAATCGGGCTAAAAACATAATCATCCAAAAACCAGTTAAAATTGCAGAAATTGAATAATAATATATCATCTCGTCCTCGTTTCATATTCAATATGTATCTTTTTTATCTTATCACGTATTTTTAATAACTCAAAGTTTTTGTGGTCTTTTGTTAAACATTTTTGATTTGAAGCACATAAATCCCAATTTTATGGGGAAATCTTTAAAATTAACATTTCAGCAACATTTTAAAAACATTTCATAAATATTCTACCTGTAAATTGCAAATATCTTAAATGAAAACAAAGCCAAAGGGCTTTACAATAGGAGATTTTTATGAACGCAACAACAAACAAAACAATTTATTTAGTAACAGGTGCTGCAGGATTTTTAGGTGGTACAATTTGTCGTCAATTAGTGGAAAGAGGCGAAAAAGTTCGTGCTTTTGTACTTCCAAATGATAAAGCAATCAAATTTATTCCATCTGAAGTTGAAATCGTTGAAGGCGATTTATGTGATATTCATTCTTTAGAAAAACTTTTCACAGTTCCAGAAGGCTACGAAACAATCGTAATGCACATTGCAAGTATCGTAACTGTAAATCCTGACTACAATCAAAAAGTTATGGATGTAAATGTTGGTGGAACTCAAAATATTATTGATTTGTGTTTGCTTCACAAAGAATGCAAAAAACTAGTTTACTGTTCAAGCACTGGCGCAATTCCAGAATTACCAAAGGGAACAGCTATCGCTGAAACTTATGATTTTGATACAGAAAAAGTTGTAGGTTGCTACAGTCAGTCAAAAGCACTTGCAACAAAAGCTGTTTTGGACGCTGTAAAAAATCAGGGATTAAACGCTTGTGTTGTTCATCCAAGTGGTATTTTAGGACCAGAAGATTTTGCAATTGGGGAAACAACTGGAACAGTTATTCAAATTATTAACGGGGAAATGCCTGCTGGAATTGACGGAAGTTTTAATCTTTGCGATGTTCGTGATTTGGCAAATGGTACAATTCTTGCTGCGGAAAAAGGGAAAACTGGAAGTTGCTACATTCTTGGAAACGAAGAAGTGTCTTTCAAAGAATTTTCAAAAATGGTTTCAAAAGAAGCAGGTTGTAAAAAAATCAAAGTGTTCCTTCCACTAAAAATGGCAAATTTCTTGGCTGGAATGTTAGAAAAACAAGCAAAGAAAAAAGGCACAAAACCACTTATGACAACTTTTAGCGTTTACAATCTTGCCAGAAACAACTGCTTTGACTCATCAAAAGCAAAAAATGAACTTGGCTACACCACAAGAAGCTACGAAGAAACTCTACGTGATGAAATTGCTTGGTTAAAGAAAGAAGGCAAAATCGCGTAGAAATTGCATCTAAGGAAATGTAGTATTTCTAGAAAAAATAGCAACCTTATTGTGATTTTACATCAATTTGGTTGCTATTTTTCTTCCCACCTTTATCAAATATTTCACCTACCATTCGAAATATTGTTCATTATTTCATATTTTTACATACCTAAAAGCCTACAAAACAAGAGATTTTAAAAATTTTTCCACCATTAACATATTTTTAACAATTTAGAAATATAATAAAATAGTAAAAGGAAAATGCTATGGTAAAGATTTTAGTTGTAGAAGATGATAGAAACCTAAACAAATCAATTTGTCTATATTTAGAACAAAGAGGCTTTGAAGCCCACGGATGTTATGATGGGCAAGAAGCTCTAGATTTTCTTTACAAATCCACCTTTGACTTAATAATTTCTGATATTATGATGCCAAACCTTGACGGCTACAAACTTTTGGAAAATGTACGTCAGTTAGACAAAAACATTCCTTTTATTTTTATGACTGCAAAAGAGGATTTCCCTTCAAAACAAAGGGGCTTCAATGCAGGAGTTGACGATTATCTTGTGAAGCCAGTGGACTTACAAGAATTATTCTTGAGAGTAAATGCTTTGCTTCGTAGAGCAAACATCAGCGTAGAAAAAAAACTTGTGGTGGGAAACTTTTCTATGGATGTGGAAGAACATATGGCTTATATTGGAGAAGAGCCAGTTAATTTTACCACAAGAGAATTTGATATGGTTTTTAAGTTTTTGTCTTATCCAAAAAAGACTTTTTCAAGAAGCCAACTTATGAACGAATTCTGGAATCCAGATACTTTTACTGGAACTCGCACTGTGGATGTTTACATTACAAAAATCAGGGAAAAACTTACAAACTGCAAGGATTTTGAAATTGTAACCGTTCACGGACTTGGATATAAAGCTGTTATTGCAGAAAAAAACGAGTAATTTTATGAAAAGAAATATTGTAGAACCTAAATCAACTGATTTAAAAGAAAATAAAAACGCTTTTAATACAAAAAGAAAAATATTAGATTCTATCGCTTTTACACTCTTTTCTTACGTTCTTATTTTTGTTGGAATTTCTTTTATCCTAACTTGTAGCATTATACTTTTCCTAAAAGGAAGTAATTTGTCTGAAGATTTTATTAGACAAAGAGCTCCAGCTACTTTTTCAAATATTTTTATTTTAAGTTTTATTTTCACCTTCGTTGCCATGGTTGCAAAATATTACTTTTTCGATAAGCCATTAAAAAATATTCAAGCTGCCATGAAAAATATTCTGAAAGGAAATTACAGTTTCAGACTTTTAATCAACGAAAAACTTGAAAATCAAGCAATGATGGTGGAATTATTTGAAAACCTTAACAAAATTGCAAGTCATCTTGAAAAAGCAGAGGAAAAACAACTAGATTTTGTTTCTAATGTTTCCCATGAGATAAAAACACCGCTAACGGTTATCAAAAACTATGTGCATCTTCTAGAAAAAGAAGATTTGCCAATGGATGAACGAAAGAAATATCACACAATAATCGAAGAAAATGCTGAAAAGCTAAATTCCTTGGTAAGCAATGTTTTGAAATTAAATAAGCTTGAAAATCAAGTGATTGTAAAAGAATGTGAAGTTTTTGACTTTAGTGAATTGGTTTGTGAATCTTTGTTAAGTTTTGAAGCAACTTGGACAGAAAAAAATATAGAAATAGAAACAAATCTTGAAGAGGGAATTTCTATAAATACGGATAAAACCCTGTTGGAAATTGTTTGCAATAATTTAATATCAAATGCCATGAAATTTACAGAACCAAATGGCAAAGTGATAGTAGAATGTTACCAAAAAGATAATATTGCTTCTGTTTCTGTTACTGATTCAGGCTGTGGAATTTCTAGCGAAACAGGTAAACACATTTTTGATAAATTTTATCAAGGAGATACTTCTAGAAAATCTGAAGGAAATGGACTTGGTCTTGCTTTAGTAAAACGAATTATAGATGTTTTGGGCGGTGAGATTTTTGTTCAAAGTCAGCTAGGAAAAGGTAGTAAGTTTACAGTTAATTTGGAGGTTACAAAATGATTGAGAACAAAACAGACATTGAAAATGAAACATTTAATTATTCATATTCTTCCATTAGAAGAGAAGAAATTGAAAAAATCCGAAACAAATATATTCAAAATCAAGAAGATGATTTAAACGAATTACGCCGACTTGATAATCACATTACAAACACAGCAACTTTTGCAGCAATTTTTGTTGGGATTATGGGACTTTTAGTTTTTGGAACTGGTTTAAGTTTGGTTTTAAGTTTTTCCCAATATGCTTTAGGAATTTTGGTTGGATTTCTTGGTCTTTTGATTATGGGAGCAGGACTATTTGTAAACAAAACAATTCTAAAAAAACTCCGAGATAAATACGGAAATAGAATTATTGAATTATCTGATAAATTGTTAAAGTAAAGGCTAAAATCAATCCTTATCATTTACGGAAAGGTGGAAATGTTTTCTTTGGAAAATGTTTTCCACCTTTTTTTTTATTTCGATTCTACAATGTTTGGAAAACTCAAATAAAGGTAATTCAAAGGTTTAAATGAAACGTCCCTTCACCATTTTTTGTATTTAAAATTAAAATAACAAATCCTTAATATTTTAAACACAAAACATAAACATCTCATTTTTATAGTAAGGACAACTTAAACAACGAAAAGAGTTTTCACAACTCACTAATGGGAAATTAAGATAAACACTTCTCCTGAAATGGCGTCGAAGCGTTTATCTAAAAGTTTGCGTTGCAAACTTTACCATTATATAGGAGGTTTTTATGAAAAAACTAATTACAGTTTTAATGATGGGTGCTTTATTAGCAAGTTCAGTATTCGCAATGGATTTATCAGTTGGCCTAAAAGGAATTGTGGGAAATGACAATTCAACCGTAAAAGGTGCAACAATTGGTGGTGGATTTGATATCAATCTTGATATTAAAAATGGTTTTGGTTTAGAAATTCAAAGTAACATTGTTCCATCAAAACTAACTTCTACAGATGATGGCTTAACTTTTGTAAATCACATGAGCGTAAACATTCCAGTTATGGCTTGGTATAACGCAAAATTTTCTTGGTTTGGACTTGGTTTAGGAGCTGGAATTAGCTGCACAATGTCTGAAAATCATCCAGTGGATGCATCTAACACAAAAATGGGATTAGCAGCTGGACTACAAACAAAAATCTTTGTTACAAAAGATATTGCTATCGTTGCTGGAATCACAGGAAACCTAGATTGCTTCCCAACATTAACAAAAACAGAAAAAGAAAACTCAACAACCTATAAGTTTGTAAAATCAGATTTTTCAAGAAACTCTTTCTACGGTTCTATAGGAATTGAATATAAATTCGCTTTATAAGTTTTAGAACAAAGGAAATAAAATGACAGAAAGTGAAATTAGACTTATAACATCTATAAAAGAAAAATACGAAGCAAAAGAAACTACAACGGCAAAAATCCAAAGATTAATCCGTTTAGACAAAAGTGTTTACACCCAAGGAACTATAGTTTCATTAGCTCTAGGAATCATTGGAATGTTAATATTCGGAACAGGAATGTGCTGCTGCCTTTTATGGAACATGTATGTTTTAGGCGTCGTTCTTGGGATTTTAGGAATCCAAACAATGGCTCTAGCTTACCCTACAAGAAATAGATTAGTTGGTAAAAAACGAAAAGAACTTGCAAAAGACATTCAAGCTCTTTCTAATGAACTTCTTGGAGAAAACTGCTAAAACCACAAAAAAAGCCACACTACAAAAAAAGTAGCGTGGCTTTCTTGTTTTATTTCGGTTTGTATTTAGTTTCTACATTTATTGAAATCTAAACTAGTTAAACAAAGCTCTACATTCCATATAGAAACGTTTTTCACTTGCTTCACCCATTGAAAAACTCTTTCTTGGAAGTGGACCGTTATTTGCGATAGTAGAGAAAAAGCTGTCTTTAGCGATAGGTGGTAACAAAATTGATGTTCCGTTATCTTTTCCACCAAGACGGAAAACTTCTTCAGCACCGTGGATGTAGTCAATTTCAGGTTTTACCATCTGACAAACTTCACCTTGGCAAACATGTTGCATTGGTGCATTTTTCATAAACTCGTCAAGAGCTGGTTGAAGTTTACTTACAGCCAAATCTGTAATTTCAGTTTTCAAAAGTGCGTATTCAATTTTGCCAGTTTCTTTGTTTTCATAAACAAAACCAAAATCAGCCTTAGAATCTGCAACTTTTTTTGTTAAATCTTCTTCAGTGGCAACAATTTCTGTTTTACCAGAAAGGTTTTCTTCCATAAAACTTACCAAAGATTTAGCATCAATATTGAAAAGAACACGGTGAATTGGCTCAAAAGTTAAACCATCATCATAAATATTTACAATTTCAGTTAAAGCAAATCTAGCGTTGTGATTTTCAAATCCTTCAGGAATAGAAACAGTTCCGTCTTCTTTTTTCACGCCGCCATTTTTTTCTTTAAGTTCGTCCCAAACAGCTTTTGCAGTTGCAAGAGAGTGATTTCCGTCTCCTACAGCAAACATAAACACAGAACCGTCAGCACTAGTGTTTTTTGCATACAATTTTTCCAAAGCAGCTTTTACAGAATCAAGAGCTGCACCGTCTTTAATTGCATAACCTTTAATGCTTCCAGAATTTTCCATTAAATCAGTTTCATAAATTGGCTCTGATTTTTTTGCAAGTTCCCCAGATTTTTCCACAAGCTCTTTATCAGCGTCGTTTACCAAAAGCATGATATGTGGACTTTCAAGAGGTGCGCCACGACGGATTTCCATTCGAGGTGGGATTCTGTCAACAATAGTTGCTTCAGTTGCACGAATTAAAGCCTTAGAAAAAGGTTTCCATTCGTAAGTTTCAAGGTCGATAGCAACAATTAAGCCTTTTCTCACGCGACCATAAGCTGTTGTTCTTTCGATATAAACAAATTCTGATTCTTCTGGAGCAAAAACACCATTTTCAACATATTCATTCATATTTTTATGGATTTTTGCAATGCGTTCTGCTTTGTCAGCGTCATTCAAATAAACTTCTGGCAAAATCAAATTGATACAAGAAGGTTTACCTTCAGCATTTTTTTCACAACGAGCCCAGTAATCTCTATCTTGAGTATATTGGTCACAAGCAATTACAGACCAAGCCTTAAAATCACTACCTTTTTTTGGCAAAAGGATTTTTGGAATTTCCACACCATATTTGTTAAAATCGTTCATAAAAAAAGTATATCAAATATAACTAGATTATTCCATAATGCCAGAAAGATTTGTTTATTTCGATTTTTCTTTTTGAGCAGCTGATTCCCAACCCGTCTTCCAGCCTCGCTTGAAACTTCGCATTTCATGCTCGTTGCGAGAACGCCTATTCGGCTCATCCCCAGCTTACGCTGTGGACTACGGGCTTCCACCCGGGGCTAATGCCTTATAAACGCCCAAGTCACAATTCTACATTCTTAATTCTCAATTCCTAATTCCCAATCCTTAATTCTACATTCTTAATTCTTAATTTTAAATTCCCTATCATCAAAATTTATAGTATATTTAAACCTATGGCTGGACTTGGTTTATCCACATCTTTAAGACTTTCTCAACAGCAAAAACTTTCTCCCCAAATGTTGCAATCTATCAACATTTTAGCTCTTCCTGTGGAAGAATTGAGAGAACGCATTTTTGAAGAAGTAGAAAAAAATCCAGCCTTAGAAATTGTAAACGATAGATATTATGCTTCTGCCAGTGATTCAGATTCCCATCAAGCATTTTTAGAAAGCCTTTCCACAGAAAAACAGGGCATAAAATCCTTGCAAGAACATCTTTTGCAACAACTTTCTGAAATCAAACTTTCTAAAAATCAAAATGATATTGGAAACCTTCTCATTCAAAGCCTAGATTCTCAAGGCTTTTTCCAACTTCCCCTAGAATCTCTAAAAAACGCTTATTTTGAACACAATAAAACTGAAAAAAAAGAAGACTTAGAAAAAGATTTTGAAAAAATTCTAAAAATCATACAGAATTTTGATCCAATTGGCGTTTGCTGTGAAAATATTCAAGAAAGTTTGATTATCCAAGGAAAAAACTATGAAAATCCTCCAGAACTTGCCTTGGACATTTTAGAAAATCATTTTGACTTACTTGAAACGCCCCGTCCAGCTTTGATTTTAAAAAAGCTAATGACAAAAAATCCCACAAAATATGAAACCACTTCCCAAGATGATGTGGAAAAATCCTTAGAATTCATTCAGTCTTTGGAGCCATTTCCAGCCAGAGATTTTTCTAGTAACCCAGAATCTATTTTTATCACTCCGGATTTAGAAGTTCGAGAAGCCACTGCCGAAGAAAAAGAAGAAGGCTATGATGATTTTATTGTGGAGTTAAAAAAAGGTACTTTGCCAAAAATCCGCATAAGCAAGGATTTTGAAGAATTGGGAAATCTTTCAAAAGATGCAAAATCCTTTGTAAATAATTCAAAAAAAGACGCCAACTGGTTTATTTCAGCCATTGAACAGCGAACTCTTTCCATTTTTAATATCGGGAAAGCCATCGTTTCCCATCAAATGGACTTTTTCCGTTTCGGAGAAGGAAACCTAAAACCACTAAAAATGAGCCAAATTGCAGAAGAAGTTGGAGTTCACGAAGCAACCGTTTCTCGTATCGCCAACGGAAAATACCTTGTTTGTAAATGGGGGATTTTTGAACTGCGCTACTTCTTTACCAACGCCGCCACAGATGAAAATGACTCAAAAGAAAGCATAAAGCATAAAATCAAAGTGATATTAGAAAATCATGAAAAAGAAAATGCCGCTTCCGGAAAAATAAAAAAGCTTTCTGACGAAAAAATAGCCACCATTCTAAAAGAGCAGGGCATAAACATTGCCCGTAGAACAGTGGCAAAATATCGTAGCGAACTTGATATAAAGTCCTCTTTTGATAGATAGTTTTTGCAAACCCAAGATTTGAAAATCTATTTTTCCATCACCTTGTAGTAAAACTGGCGCAATTCCTTTGCGTTCATCAATTTTGGAACTGGATAAAGTGGATTTGCTTCCTTGTCCGCATATTTGCTCAAAGCTGAAATATCCTCTTCTTTGATGCCTTCAATGGTATCACCGATATTTAGCTTTTTCTTCATATCTTTTACCATTTCGATAAAAGCCTTGGCAGCTTCTTCTTGTGGTGTGATTTCAGAAACCAAGTGAATGTGATAAGCAAGTTTTGCAAGTTTTTTTTCAGCCTTTTTTCCGTAAGCCTCCAAAACAAAAGGAAGCAAAACCGCATTTGCAAGTCCGTGAGGCACATTGTAAGCGCCGCCTAAAGTGTGAGCCACAGCATGAACGTAACCAACATAAGAGCGAGTAAAAGCACATCCCGCAAAATAAGCTGCCTTTAGCATATCATTTCTTGCTTCCAAATTGTTTCCGTCTTCATAAGCTGTGTAAATCTGTTTGCAAATCAAGCGAGTTGCCAAAAGTGCAAATTTCCGAGTTTTCTTTGTGGTAGAGCCACCGATATAAGCCTCTACAGCGTGAGTTAGAGCGTCCATTCCAGTTGTAGCAGTAATAGATTTTGGCAAACTCAATGTCACCTTTGCATCCAAAACCGCATAACGAGGAATTAATGGAAAGGAATTGATTGCATATTTGTGTCGAGTTTTTGAATCAGTAATTACCGCAGCCAAAGTTGTTTCACTTCCAGTCCCTGCTGTGGTTGGAATCGCAATTAACAAAGGAATTTTTCTAAGAACCTTCATTATCCCTTTCATTTTTGATAATGACTTTTTAGGATAAGCAACACAAGCTCCCAAAGCCTTTGCACAGTCCATACTAGAACCGCCACCAAAAGCAATAATACAGTCACAATTTTGATTTTTATACAGTTCCAATGCTTCAGCCACATTGTCTGTTGTGGGATTTGGAACGGTTTTATCATAAAGGGCAAAGCTAATATCAGCTTGATTCAAAGCTTCTTCCAAAGATGTTGTTAGACCAAGGGAAACAATGCCCTTATCTGTCACGATAATTGGCTTTTTACACTGATTTTTTGCTATCACTTCCGGAATGTAGCAAATATCCTCCAAAATTTCTGGTTCTCGGTATGGCAAAATTGGTAAAGCAAGACGAAATGCCTTTTGAAAAATTCTACAATAAATCTTTTTTAACACGAACACGACAAAATCTCCAAATATGTAATTTAACAAAAGATAACAAAATGTCATTCTAAAATCAAGAGAAATATTCCACAGTAAATCAAAAAATTACTATTTTTATACTAGACATTAATTCATAAAATATGTCGTTTTACAAAGTTTTATTTACTAACATCACTTGAAGAAAAACTGATATAAGAGTATTCTGTATAATAACTATCATTAGGTTTTTATTTTAATAGGAGGATATAAATGTCCAGAAAAAAACAGTCTATGGACGGAAATCAGGCAGCAGCCCACGTTGCTTATGCCTTCACTGAAGTAGCTGGGATTTACCCAATTACACCGTCATCTCCAATGGCTGACTTTGTTGATCAATGGTCTGCAAACGGTCAAAAAAACATTTTTGGCACACAGACCAAAGTAGTAGAAATGGAATCTGAAGCAGGTGCTGCAGGTACAGTTCACGGTTCTTTAGCAGCAGGTGCATTAACAACAACTTTCACAGCATCTCAAGGTCTTCTTTTGATGATTCCTAACATGTACAAAATCGCTGGTGAACAACTTCCTTCTGTTTTCCACGTTTCTGCACGTTGTGTTGCATCACAATCACTAAACATTTTTGGTGACCACTCAGACGTTTACGCTTGTCGTCAAACTGGTTTTGCAATGCTTGCAGAATCTAACCCACAAGAAGTTATGGATCTTGCTCCAGTTGCACACCTTGCAGCTCTAGAAGGCAAAGTTCCTTTCCTAAACTTCTTTGACGGTTTCCGTACATCTCACGAAATCCAAAAAATCGAAACTTGGGATTACGCAGATCTTAAAGAAATGTGTAACATGGACGCTGTAAAAGCATTCCGTGACCACGCTCTAAATCCAAACAACCCTGCAATGCGCGGTTCACACGAAAACGGTGACGTTTTCTTCCAACACAGAGAAGCATGTAACTCTGTTTACGACGCACTTCCAGAAGTTGTTCGCAAATACATGGCAAAAATCAACGTAAAACTTGGTACAAACTACGACCTATTCAACTACTACGGTGCAGATGATGCAGACCGCGTAATCGTTGCTATGGGTTCATTCTGTGACGTTGCAGAAGAAGTTGTAGACTACCTAAACAAAAATGGCGAAAAAGTTGGTCTTATCAAAGTAAGACTTTATCGTCCATGGGTTTCAGAAGCTTTCTTAAAAGTTCTTCCAAAAACTTGTAAAAAATTAGCTGTTCTAGACAGAACAAAAGAACCAGGTTCTCTTGGTGAACCATTATTCCTAGATGTTGCAACAACTCTACGTGAAGCAAATCTATGCGATGTTAAACTTTGCGGTGGACGTTACGGTCTTGGTTCAAAAGACACACCACCATCAAGTGTTTTCGCAGTATTCACAGAACTTGCAAAAGACGAACCAAAAGTTCGCTTTACACTAGGTATCGTAGACGATGTTACAAACCTATCTCTACCAGAAGTTAAACCAGCTCCTATTACAGCTGCTGAAGGTACAGTAGAATGTAAATTCTGGGGTATCGGTGGTGACGGTACAGTTGGTGCTAACAAAGACTCAACAAAAATCATTGGTGATCACACAGACAAATACATCCAAGCATATTTCCAATATGACTCAAAGAAAACTGGTGGTATCACAATTTCTCACCTACGCTTTGGTGACAAACCTATCAGAAGCCCATACTACATCAACCAAGCTGACTTAGTTGCATGTCATAACCAATCTTATATCATCAAAGGATATAAAATGGTTCAAGACGTTAAAAAAGGTGGAACATTCCTTATTAACTGTCAATGGTCTGATGAAGAACTTAACCAACACTTAAATGCAGAAGCAAAACGCTACATTGCAAATAACAATGTAAAAGTTTACACAGTAGACGCTGTTAAAATTGCTGGAGAAATCGGTCTTGGCAAACGTACATCAACAGTTCTACAATCTGCATTCTTCAAACTAGCTAATGTTCTTCCAGCAGAAGAAGCTATCCAATACATGAAAGAAAAAGCTGAAGCTAAATTCAGCAAAAAAGGACAAGAAATTGTTGACATGAACTGGAAAGCTATCGACGCAGGTTGTAACGCTCTACACGAAGTTGCAATCCCAGCAGATTGGGCAAATGCAGTAGACAACGGTGAAAAAGCTAAACTTGAAGGTGAAGCAAAAACTGTTGCAATGGTAGAAAAACTAATGAATCCTATCGCTCTTATGGACGGTGATTCTCTACCAGTTTCTGCATTCAAAGACTGTGCAGACGGTCAATTCGAACTTGGAGCTTCAGCTTACGAAAAACGCGGAACAGCTGTTATGGTACCAGAATGGGATGCAGCAAAATGTATCCAATGTAACAACTGTGCATTCGTTTGTTCACACGCTACAATTCGTCCATACCTACTTTCAGAAGCAGAAGAAAAAGCTGCTCCAGCTGGTCTTGTTGCAGTTGATACAAAACCAAAAGCAGGTCAATACAAATACACAATGAGCGTATCACCTCTAGATTGTATGGGTTGTGGCGAATGTGTTACTGTATGTCCTACAGCTGCAATCAAAATGGTTCCACAAGAAACACGTCTTGCAGAACAACCACTATGGGATTACCTTGTTAAAAATGTTTCTAAGAAAGCAGACTCTGGCTATGCAGATAGCACAGTTAAAGGTTCTCAATTCAACCAACCACTACTTGAATTCTCAGGTTCATGTGCAGGTTGTGCAGAAACATCTTATGCTCGCTTAATCACACAACTTTACGGTGAAAACATGTACATCTCTAACGCAACAGGTTGTTCATCAATCTGGGGTGGTCCAGCTGCTACATGTCCATACACAATCAACAAAGATTCTAAGAAAGGTCCAGCATGGGCAAACTCATTGTTTGAAGACAATGCTGAACACGGTCTTGGTATGTACGTTGGTCAAAAATTCATCCGTGATAGCTTAATTGCAAAACTTAACGAAATTGCATCAAATTGCGATACTTCAGATTCTCTAAAAGCTGCAATCGCTAAATTCATGGAAACAAAAGATTCTACAATCGAAAACCAAGAACCTACAAAGGCTCTTATTGCAGAACTAGAAAAACTAGATTGCTGTTGCAAAGACGAAATCCTAGAAAAGAAAAACTACCTAAACAAAAAATCTGTATGGATTATGGGTGGTGACGGATGGGCTTATGACATCGGTTTCGGTGGATTAGACCACGTTCTTGCAAGTGGCGAAAATGTTAACGTAATGGTATTCGATACAGAAATGTACTCAAATACAGGTGGACAAGCATCTAAAGCATCTAACATTGGTGAAGTTTGTCAATTCGCAGCAGCTGGTAAAGACATCAGCAAAAAATCACTTGCAGAAATTGCAATGAGCTACGGATACGTTTACGTTGCACAAATCGCTTTAGGTGCAAACCCAGCACAAGCATTAAAAGCAATCCAAGAAGCAGAAGCTTACAACGGTCCTTCACTAATCATCGGTTACGCTCCATGTGAGCTACACGGTGTTAAGGGCGGAATGAACCACTGTCAAGATGAAATGAAAGCTGCTGTTAAAGCTGGTTACTGGAACCTATTCAGCTACAACCCAGCTCTTAAAGCAGAAGGTAAAAACCCATTCACACTAACTTCAAAAGAAGGTGACGGTTCTTACCAAGCATTCTTGGCAAATGAAACACGCTACTCTTCATTGTCACGTAAGTTCCCAGAACGCGCTGAATTCCTCTTCAAGAAAAACGAAGAAGTTGCAAAAGCTCGTTTCGAACACTTACAAAAACTTGTTGAACTTTACAAATAATTGTAAAACTTCAAGTTGATATTGGCCCTGTTAGCAATAAAAAGCTGACAGGGCTTTTTTTACACAATAAACTGGAGGGGCGAAGACTCGCC